>CAYYHL010000244.1:0-3062 GCA_964471775.1 uncultured Clostridia bacterium | reverse complement strand
TCTTGAATGTGTTGAAAGATCAAAAAGGAGCTAGGGTAAGATGGGACTCAACATGAGAATGTGGTTATTAGTGGCTTTGATGTTCGGGATTCTCTATGGAGTAATCACCGGAATTGGAGCCTGGATGGGAGCAGGAAACGCTCTCTTCTATCTCGTCTTAGCGTTCTTTTTCATAGGGATTCAGTATGTGATTGGACCTTCACTGGTGCAGCTTATGATGAGAGTGAGGTGGGTTACGGAGAGGGATGAGCCTGAACTTCACCAAATGATAGGAGAACTTGCCCACATGGCTGGAATTCCCAAGCCACGAGTGGGAATTTCGGAACTCGCCATTCCCAATGCCTTTGCCTTTGGAAAAAGCTTGAGAGATGGACGGGTCTGTGTGACTCGGGGAATCCAAGCACTCCTCAATCGAGACCAGTTGAAAGCCGTGCTGGGCCATGAGATCTCCCACCTCAAGAACAGGGACATGATGATTATGACCCTCCTCTCGGTCATCCCTTTGATGCTCTACTGGCTGGCCTGGAGTACCCTCTGGGGAGGCATGTTTGGCAGAAGACAGGGAGAAGGAGGATACTCTGCCCTCATTGGCCTCGGAGCGATGCTTCTTTACTTTGTCACGAACCTTTTAGTTCTCTATGGTTCCCGGATCCGAGAGTACTATGCCGACCGAGGAAGTGTAAGATTAGGAAATCCCCCTCAGCATCTCGCAACCGCTCTTTACCGCTTAGTCTATGCCTCAGCCCAACTTCGAAAAGACCGCCGGGTGAAACAAGAGCTTAAACGCGTGGAAGGGGTAAAGGCTTTTTTCTTGAACGACGTTTCCCGGGCTCAAAGTGAAATTCGAGAACTCAAAGAAATAGACAAAGACTTTTCGGGAACTATTGATCCAGCTGAACTTGCCGATATTCGCCACAAAAGAGTACGACTCACCGTCGCTGAAAAGATACTGGAGGCTTTCACCACCCATCCCAATATGCTGAAGAGAATAAAATACCTTGCTGGCTTAGTCTAGAGTCTCTTATCATGGGGCACTTTGCGAGCCTAAATCTACCTACCACGTTGCGACCACAGCATAAGAAAGAAATCTCCACCAGACTCCTCCAAATAGGCGGACGCAAACTAACGATCTGCAAGTTGTGGTGTTCCTTCTATTTGGCCTTGATGATTTTTGCCTTTGCAGCACCGAGCTCAATCGCTTTCTCACAGAACTCCTCTAGTTTTTCCGTGCACAACTCATCCCCAGGCTATTCAAAACCAACATTTCTGTTTTGGCTACAGGAGATAGCTATATCCTTTCTGAGATTCCCGTAACATTTCTCATTGCATTTGATACAATGGACGATTTCTTTCTCTTTTCCCTCCCTAACCTTCTTCGGCCAGTAAGGGTCTGCAATGAGCCCTCTTCCTACAGCTACGAGGTCGCATTTACCGGAAGATAGAGCCCTTTCTGCTTTCTCGGGATCTTGCATTTCTCCCACCGCAATCAGGGGAATTCCCACTGCTTTCTTTATCTCACCAGCATATTCTGCATGGCCGCGGGTATTATCGGAACTCGGAGAAATATCTATCACGTCTAGTCTCTCCTCTTCTAGCTTGCGGCAGAATAGCTTGCTATCTTCGAGGGTGTAGCCTCCCGAGTTCCAATCAACAGGAGTGTGTCGATAGAAAATGAAAAATTCCTCTTTTGTTCTCTCTCTCATAGCTTTCAAGCATCCCAGCCCAAAGCTCATACGCTTTTCCAGGCTTCCCCCGAATTTGTCACCCCGTCGATTGAGAATAGGGGAAAAGAACTGATTGAGGAAATAGGTGTGTGCTCCGTGTATCTCTGCACCGTCAAAGGTAGCTTCCTGTGCGAGAAAAGATGCGGTGGCAAATTTCTCAATTATCTTCTCAATTTCCTTTTCAGTTGCCTCTCGGCTAAGCTCGGTTGCTGAGGGGGCGATTATCTCACCGCTTGGGAGTTCACTACCCTGGAAAAGCTGAATGATAACGCCGGAACCTTCCTTATGGACGGTCTCCGAGAGTAGTGAAAGAGCTTTGACAAATCGAGCTGATGAGAACTTATCGATAGAGGTTCCCTCCACTATTATCAAGCCCACATCTCCTCGGGCCCTTTCCCGATAGTAGTTTCTCGCTCGTAGAGTGCTAATATCCATAACGGTGGCCATGGGTGGCATAACGATTCTATTCCTCAAATTCAGCTTTTTGATAGATAAAGGCTGGAACAGTTTCACATTACATTCTCTATTATGAAAGGAACATCCCATATCTTTCCTCATCATTTATCTTCAGGTTATTCGTGCAATTCTCACAGAGCCCCTTGTACTTGTAGTCAGTATCAGCAAGGCTGTTGGAAAAATGCATCACGCATTCTTTTCTCTTGCAGTGACCCAATCCAAAGGTATGGCCAAGTTCGTGCACCACTTCCTTGACGACTCTGGAATAGTAGAGCTCTTGATTTTTGGGCAGTCCATAGAACTCCTGCCGTAGTCGAGGTAGAGCAACCAGGGCAACTCTTCCTCCCATTGACGCCTGTCCAAAGACAAAGTTGAGTCGAGAGGTGTAGAGATCGAGGTCAACCAGGCCAAGAATCTTCCCAGTTCCCGCTAGCCTTAGCTTTTGTAGTTCTACCAAGATGAGGTCGGATCTGTACTGGTCTCTACTTTTGCTGTAAGCATAATCCGGATTGGGAAGAGCGCCCTCTATCTTGACTGGAAAGGAAAATGTCTTCTCTATCTGCCGGGAGAGATAGATCAGCAAATCCCGCTCTATTTTCTGTACCGGAACCAGATGGATCGTTCTCACTTTTTGCCTGTCTACTGGCACAAGATCCTGGCGTGAGGCTCAGAAGAATAGAAGACGTAGTGACACGCTCCTGGCGGTACTAACGAGGGCTCGACTCTAGAAGTCATTCTTTAATACCGGTCAGGGTTATGCCAGTTACAAAATACCGCTGTGCAAAAAAGAAGATAAGAATAGGTGGCAATGCAATGAGAGCAGCCATTGCCATAAGGAGCTGAATTTCTTGGTCCGCGTACTGTCCTTGAAAGAGCACTATG
>CAYYHL010000243.1:0-3086 GCA_964471775.1 uncultured Clostridia bacterium | reverse complement strand
ATAAGCGATATGAGGTGTTATTACCACATTAGTAAGATTTTTCAAAGGATGATTAGGAGGCAAAGGTTCTTCCTCAAAAACGTCTAATCCCGCCCCTCTTATCTCCTTTTTTCTCAAAGCTTCACATAGCGCTTGAGTATTGACAATTTCTCCTCTAGCCGTATTTATGAAAATAGCAGTTTTTTTCATTTTTTCAAACTCCGGAAAATCTATCATATGATAGTTTTCTTTAGTAGGAGCTGCATGAATACTTATGAAGTCTGATTCTTGCAAGAGATCATCAAATTCTCTAAATTCCACTTTGTGTTTATGGACTTCTTCAGCAGAAAGACGTATTATATCATAGTATAGAATTTTCATCCCGAGACTGTTTCCTATTTGAGCTACCTTCTTACCAATTGAGCCAAGCCCAATTATTCCCAGAGTCTTCTCGTAGAGTTCAACTCCCTCTAATTGTTTTTGTTCCCAAATATCTCTACGTAATTCGGCATCCGCTTGGGTGATCTTACGGGCAATACTTAAGAGTAGGCCTATGGTATGTTCAGCTACACTACTACCTGCATAGTGAGGAGTATTGGTGACCCAGATTCCTCTCCGGGTGGCCTCCTCAATATCTACATATGTCCAAACCCCTATTCCTAAGAAGCAAACAAACTTCAGTTTTTTGCATTCCCTCATTATTCTTGCGGTGATCTTTGACAAATTAATAATAACAGCTTCTGCATCGTGTATTCGGGTAATGAGTTCTTCTTCATTCTTCGGATTCGTTTCGCATACAGTGCACTCTCCAAACCTTTGAAGTGACTTAATATCATCCAAAGATTTGATACATGCCGTTTCGTCAGGGAAGACTATCTTCATCGCCTACCCCCGGGCTCCTTTGTTTATGCGAGTTTAGAACCCCGTGAGGCCCTGTTCTTCCATCTTAACTTGAGGAGACCTATTTGCCTCCACCTCATCAAGCCGCAGGATAGGAGTCGTGTGAGGAGCCTCCTTCACCAGGGAAGGGTTTTCCTCTATTTCTCTGGAAATTTGCACAAGAGCATCGATGAATGCATCCAGAGTTTCCTTGCTTTCCGTCTCGGTGGGCTCAATCATTAAGGCTTCCTCCACTATGAGGGGAAAATAGATGGTGGGAGGATGTATGCCGAAGTCAAGGAGACGTTTGGCAATATCCAGAGCCCTTACTCCCTTTTCTCTTTTGTTTTTGACGGAAAGGACGCATTCATGCATACAGGCTCCCTTGTAGGGGGAAGGGTAGTAACTTTCAAGTTTTTTCCTAATGTAATTGGCAGACAGTATAGCATCCTCACTGACCTGCCTTAAACCCTCTTTTCCCAGTATTCTTAGGTAGCAGTAAGCTTTGATCACCACCCTGACATTACCGTAGAAAGCTCTCACCTTTCCTATGGATTTGGGTCTTTGATAACTCAGCCAATAATCATCCTCCTTTTTCTCTATGGTAGGTACAGGGAGGTAAGCGGTGAGTTTTTCCTTTGCCCCCACCGGTCCTGAGCCAGGCCCTCCCCCTCCATGAGGGGTAGAAAAGGTCTTATGAAGATTAAAATGCATTACATCAACCCCAAAATCTCCTGGTCTCGTTATACCCATAAGGGCATTAAGGTTTGCCCCGTCCAAATAAATGAAGCCCTCTTTGGAATGAATGATTTGAGCTATATCCAGAATATTCTTCTCAAATAGCCCCAGGGTATTGGGAATGGTGAGCATTATGCAGGCCACTTTCTCATCCATGTTCCGGGACAGGCACTGTAGATCCACCTCTCCCTCTGGATTGGAATCTATTTTTACCACCTTAAACCCTGCTAAAGAAGAGCTGGCTGGATTTGTTCCATGGGCAGAATCAGGAATAAGAATCTTATCCCTTTTTTCTTTTTTGTCCTCAAAGTACGCTTTGATCATTAACATGCTGGAAAGCTCACCATGAGCTCCTGCTGCAGGTTGAAGAGAAGTTCCATCCATTCCAGAGATCTCCTCCAGCATCCTCCCAGTTTCATAGAGGATGTGCAGGATTCCCTGGATTCCTGGCGAAGGCTGGTAAGGATGAAGCTCAGAGAGGCCAGGAAGGTCAGCCAGGCTTTCATTTATTTTAGGGTTGTATTTCATAGTGCAGGAGCCCAAAGGGTAAAAGTTAGTATCCACGCTTATATTTCTTTGGGAAAGTCTGGTGAAATGGCGAACTAAATCAGGCTCACTTACCTCAGGAAGACCTAACCCTGTTTTGCGTAAATAATTGGACGGGACACGTTCTTCTATCTCCTCTCCCAAATCAACCTCAGGCAAAGATACTGCTTTTCTTGCTCGTTTGCTTTTCTCAAAAATCAAAGCTTCCCTCATTCTATCTCTCCTAGAACGGAGATTAGCTTGTCCATATCCTCTCTTGTTCTTTTTTCGGTAGTACAGAAAAGAAGATGGTTTTCGAGTTCAGGGTAAAATCTACCCAAATCAAGCCCTCCCAAAATTCTTGCTTCCAAAAGTTTTTGGTTAATTCTTTCGCAGGGAAAGGGTGCTTTGATTACAAATTCTTTAAAGAAGGGAGCGGAAAAAGGAGATGAGTATCCAGGAAGGCGTTCTATTCTCCTCCTTAGGTAATGAGAGTTTCTTAAACAGAGCCCGGCTACTTCTTTCAATCCTTTCTCTCCTAAACAGGAAAGATAAATACAAGCTTTCAAAGCATTCAGAGCCTGGTTGGTGCAAATGTTGGAAGTACCTTTTTCCCTTCTTATGTGTTGCTCTCTGGTTTGAAGAACAAGAGTAAATCCTGTTTCCCCTTTCCGGTCCTTGGCCTGTCCTACAATTCTTCCCGGCAGCTGGCGGAGAAACTCTTTGCGGGTGGCAAAAATTCCCAGGGTCTCTCCCCCCAGGGCGGGAGGGCTTCCAAGAGCCTGCCCTTCTGCCACAGCAATATCTGCCCTGCATTCTCCGGGGGAAGATAAGATACCCAGAGATAGGGGATCACAACATGTAATATACAGGGAGCCGAACCTGTGGACAATCTTCTCTATTTCCTTTGCTTTCTCCAGACATCCAAAAAAGTTGGGGTTCTGAACAATAACAGCTGTTACCTT
>CAYYHL010000242.1:0-3099 GCA_964471775.1 uncultured Clostridia bacterium | reverse complement strand
ATCCCTCCATCTCCTCGTACACAGGCTCACATTCCTGCCAGTGAGATGCTTCAAGAGGAAAATCCTGGATCACTTTCCCTCTGTATCTGTAGGCGGTGCAGATTTTTATTCTCGAAAGACCCCCTAAGATATCCAATTTTGTAAGGATGAGTCCGTCCAGGCCATTGACTCTCACCGCGTATCTCAGAGCAACGCCGTCGAACCATCCACACCTTCGCGCCCTGCCCGTGGTAGCACCGTACTCTTCACCTCTCTTCTGAATTAGCCCGCCCACCTCATTCTGTATCTCTGTAGGGAAGGGGCCCTTGCCCACCCGGGTGGTATAGGCTTTGGCCACCCCCAAAACCTTGTCTATCTGGGTAGGACCCACCCCCGCTCCCGTGCAGGCTCCACCTGCGGTGGCATTGGAAGAAGTGACAAAGGGATAGGTGCCGTGATCAACATCCAACAGACTTCCTTGAGCCCCTTCAAAAAGAACGGCCCTGCCCTGCTTCACGAGCTCGTAGACAATGAGAGAAGTGTCGACGATAGACTTTCCCAGTCTTCTTCCGTATTCCAGGTACTCCTCAAGGATATCCTCAGCGGAAAAATCCAATTCAAATGAGTTCTTCCAAAACTGAAGGCTCATCCTGACCTTACTATTCAGGGTCTCCTTATCTAGAAGATCCGCCGCCCTTATTCCTCGACGGGCAACCTTATCTACATAGGCAGGACCTACGCCCTTTCGCGTGGTTCCTATCCTGTTCTTACCTCTCTTCTCTTCCTCAATTTCCTCTATTTTTCGGTGGTAGGGCATAATTACATGGGCATTACTGGAAAGGTAGAGACTATCCATCCTGATGCCTCTGGAATGAAGAGACTCTATTTCATTCAGGAGCTCTCTGGGATCCACTACCACTCCGTTTCCGATGATGCATTTCTTTCCCTGCCGAAGAGCCCCTGAGGGAATGAGATGAAAAACGAACTTTTCACCATTGACCACCACCGTGTGCCCGGCATTACTCCCTCCCTGGAACCTCACCACTGCATCTACTTTCCTGGCCAGAGCATCGATGATCCGGCCTTTCCCTTCATCTCCCCATTGCGCTCCCACCACGATGATACTTGACAATAGCCTGCTCCTTTATATCTCCCCTAGTTCCGGATTCTCAAAGCGAGTGTATTCGCTGATAAATATCAGGGGTAATCTGTCGATAGGACCACGACGCTGCTTGTTGATAATAACCTCGGCTTTGCCCTCATCAGCCGATGATCGAGAATAGTAATACTCCCGGTACAAGGAAAGGACCAGGTCGGCATCTTGCTCAATAGCTCCTGACTCCCGTAGGTCAGAAAGCCGAGGCCGTTTGTCCTCTCTTTGCTCCACCGCCCTCGATAGCTGCGATATGGCCACCACCGATATATTAAGCTCCTTAGCCAAGGCCTTCAAAGAGCGAGATATTTCCGAAATCTGTTGCTGTCTGGTATCAACCCTTCTGTCTCCCTCCATCAATTGCAGATAATCTATTACGGCCATTCTGATATCATGCTCCGCCTTGAGTTGTCGCGCTTTAGCTCTCACTTCCAGCACACCAATGTTTGGTGAATCATCAATGTAAATGGGAGCTTCAGCTAGCACTCCCGCTGCATCAGTGAGCTTGGACCAGTCATCTTCAGAAAGAAAGCCCGTCCGCAGCTTCTGGGAATCAACCCGTGCCTCAGAACATAAGAACCTTTCCACTAACTGTTCTTTGGCGCTTTCCAAACTGAAAATAACCAAGGGTACCTTGGCCTCAATTCCAGCATATTGGGCAATATTAAGTGCCAAGGAAGTCTTCCCTATGGACGGGCGTCCGGCAATAACTATCAGATCCGAAGGCTGGAAGCCAGAAGTCAATCTGTCCAACTGTGTATAACCGGTGGGAACCCCCGTAATGTGCTCTTTCCTCTCGTATAGCGCTTCTATATGCTCAAACGTCCCGGTCAAAACATCCTTTATATGCTGATAGGGAGTTTGGACTCTCCGTTGGGTGATGTCAAATATGGAGCTCTGAGCGTTGTCCAAGACAACATCCAGCTCCTGAGAATCATCGTAGGATAAAGAACGAATAAAATCGGCCGTCCTCAACAGGTCCCTCAGGATATGCTTTTCCTTCACAATTTGAGCATAATAGGGAACATTGACCGTGGTAGGAACAGAATTGACTAACTCGGCCAGATAAGAGGATCCTCCCACTTCTTTGAGTTTCCCCTTCTTGCCGAACTGCTCCTTGAGAGCGACAACATCTACTGGCTTGTTCTCGTTAAAGAGGCTCACAATCCCCTCATAGATGAGAACATGAACTTCTGAATAGAAACTCTCAGATTCAGTGATTATCTGCAAAACCTTGGGAATAGTCTCCCTTTCTAGCAGCATACCTCCCAGCACAGCTCGCTCTGCTTCCAAATTTTGAGGAGGAACCTTTCCTAGCCCGGATGTGGACTCCGTTTTAGCTTCCATTATCTTGAATCCCTGTGAAGACGAACTAGCCTAGCTGCTATGGCTTCTGGGGTCTTTAATACTCTCAAGAAATTCAGGCAGCTTCACGTATCCTGAGCCCGTCCTCGGCGTTGCCTGCACCAACTCTTTCCACAGACATATAAACCCCGGTAATCTTGGAGCATCCCTCTACTGGGTATAGATACTCACCCGTCTGTTTCCCTCGAACTTCACATATCCGGACGTTATGGCGTAGAGGGTGTCATCTGCTCCTCTACCCACATTCGATCCAGGGTGAAACTTCGTGCCCCTCTGTCTTACCAGAATGCTTCCCGCCCTAACGAACTGACCGTCAGAGTTCTTAATCCCCAACCGTTTGGCCGCACTTTCTCTCCCGTTGGAGGAATGACCCTGTCCCTTTTTATGCGCCATATGTAACCACTCCCTTCATATTTACCTTGATACACTTTACGGATTCGATCAAGGGGAAAGCCCCTATTCTTTTATTTCACTAATACCAATGGCCAGAATAATCAATCCTACTATGGCCACAGCAATTCCTACAATTCCCTCCAAGAAGACCAGGACCTTGGGAGCAAATAGAACTACCAACCATATTCCCACAGCGGTTGCTACCGCTC
>CAYYHL010000241.1:0-3105 GCA_964471775.1 uncultured Clostridia bacterium | reverse complement strand
CGATATCGGGAAGAATATTGTTGCCATCCTCGTCAAAGGAGCTGGCTATGAGGTGAATGACTTGGGCACAGACGTGCCCGCCGAAAAAATCATTGATGTTGTAAAGAAAGACAGGCCTGCTTTTCTAGGGCTTTCAGCCTTGCTGACTACTACAATGGTGGAAATGGGAGTGGTAATCAAAGCGCTCGAGGAGAACAGTCTCAGAGATAAGGTTAGGGTTCTGATTGGGGGAGCCGCCGTCTCTGAAGAGTTTGCCCAGGAAATAGGAGCCGATGCCTATTGTGTGGATGGTTTCCGTGCTATTCAGGTACTTAAGGAGTTCGAGACAGCCAAAGCATGATTGACACATATTAATGATTTCAAAGAAGGGAGCTAGATCATGGCAGGAATTGCGGGGATTCTAGGCAACAACAGCGGTGAACTGCAACAGATGCTGGAGAAAATCTGGTACAGAGGCCCGCACGAAACTTGGATAAATCGAGAAAGCCAGGTTAGCTTGGGGTGTCTAGAGCTGAACGTGGGTGGAGACTGTAAGCCCGGCTCACACCACGCCGAAGATAATAAGGTAGCCGCCATCATGGACGGACGTGTCTATAACTCAGAAAAAGGAAACTTGACCGACGCTGAGGCACTACTTTCCTTGTATAAAAAGTACGGTATCCGGCTCGCCGGGAAACTGGACGGAGACTTCGCCTATGCCATATCTGACAGGGGGCAGGTGATTCTGGCTCGTGACTGGGCGGGTATTAAGCCTCTTTACTATGGACATAGTGACGGCAGATTATGCTTTGCCTCTGAGGCAAAGGCCCTGGTGGGTATCGCTGATGACGTTAAAGAGTTCCCCCCGGGATATGTATATTCGCGAGAACAGGGTTTTAAAAAGTATGTATGCGAGGCCGTGGAAACCCCTGAGTTCGCAGATTATGAGCAGGGCAAGAAGGTAGTACGCGAATTGCTGATGGAAGCGGTAGAGAAGCGCATGAAAGACAATGCAGTGGGAGCAGTCCTGTTAAGTGGCGGGTTAGATAGTAGTCTGATAGCATATATGGCCCATGAGATAAAGCCAGATATCGAATGCTTCACCGTAAGCATGGAGGAGGGACAGGATCTCCCGCTAGCTAAGGACGTAACTAAATACCTCGGTATCAAGCACCACATTTTGATATTCGGTGAAAAGGAGATTAAGGAGATATTACCTCTGGCTATTCACCATCAGGAGATGTATGAGGAAAGCTGTGTCCACGGGGCGATTGCCAATTTCCTCGCCGGCCGTTTTGTCAGCCCGCATACCAAGGTCGTACTCAGCGGTGAGGGAGCCGATGAGTTCTTCGCTGGGTATGATGGCCAGTTCCGGCAGGGCAGCAATCCAGAGGAAGTCGCCAGCATAGTTGATAATCTTATTAATGTTGCCCATAATACCGCCCTGCAGAGGCTGGACCGACTTAACGCCGCCAATTCTTATGAGAGTCGTACGCCCTTCCTTGATGCCAAGGTGATGGATTTCAGCATCAAGATTCCCATACAATACAAGATCCACGGAGAAGAGCAGGTCGGTAAGTGGATTGTGCGCCAGGCATTTGAAGGTTGCCTGCCTGAACACATCATCTATCAGACCAAGCGATTCTTTGCCCAGGGCTCTGGTGTCGCCTATATCATGCAGGCGCAGGCTGAGAAGGAAGTATCCCAGGATGAACTGGAGGAATTCAATAAGATAGACAGCAATCCACATTTGTCCTCGGTAGAAGAGCTGTATTACTATCGTATTTTCAAGGAGACATTTCCCCAGTCGGCCTATGACCGGTTGGTAGGCAGGTGGGATCCGTTAAGGCCAGCTTTCTTTCGCGAGCTGGAGAAGATAACCTGACAAAACTGGTATCTGGCATCTAAGATAAACGGGAACGTCAGGAAACAACTGAGCAAGGCCGTATTATATAAGGTCAGTTTCTATGCAGGCTATGAAATGGACCATCCTGGGCTCCGGGGGATGTATGGTCATCCCCAAACCCCTGTGCCAGTGCCGGATTTGTAGGGAAGCCAGGAAGAAAGGTGCTCCCTATATCAGAACCGGACCTGCCGCTTTCCTGCATGATATCAACCTCTTGATAGACACACCGGCAGAGATTGTAAGCCAGCTCAATCGTTCCTCTATCCGCCGTATCAACAACCTTACCTTCTCTCATTTGGATCCTGACCATGTGGAAGGGTTCCGCGTTGTAGAGCAGATTGCTCTAGATTTTCGCGCCTGGCGCGCCTATCCAGAAAAACAGATTTGTTTGTTACTCCCGGAACAACTACACGAACCCATCAGGAAGCTCAGGTCTCAATATGGTCCCCTCCTTGATTTCTACGAGGAAAGTGGTTTTGTTAAGCTCAAGCTTTTTCATAACAGAATCCAGCTAGGAGACGTTCGGATTACTGCCATCCCCGTAGACAGGGATGCCCGTCTGGCCTTCATTTACGTCTTTGAAAAGGCAGGGCGGAAGGTGGTCTATGCTGTTTGTGACATCAAGCCCTTCCCGGAGCATCGGAGCGAGGTTCAACGAGCCGACCTGTTAATTGTCCAGCCGGGTATCTTTGAGGAGAAGCTAAAACATGCTTTCAAGTACCCGGACGAGCATATCTCCAGAACAACTCTCTATACCTATGAGCAAACGATAGCCCTGGCCACACGCCTGCAAGCCAAGAAGGTTATCTTTGTCCATTTGGAGGAATACTGGAACCGGAGCTACGATGATTACCGTGTCCTGGAGTCGAAGGACCGAAGAATCCGCTTTGCCCATGATGGTATGCAGTTAAAAGTGTAAATAAGGAGGCAATATGCCCACCCTTTAATCGCATGATATTAACCAGCAAAATCGTAAAGGGGATTAAGAATTGGAAAGGTGTTTTAATGGTGCATTTCTTTTCCCACGACGAGCCCCGTTGCCTATGCGGTGGAGGTCAACCAACTCATCGACTGTGGCAGAATGATACAACCCCATTAGTTCTTGTCAAGCTGTTGCTAACCGCTGTAATTTATTATAACCGCTAGAGAGTATAAAGCCCAAATATGGTGAGTAATAGTTTTATTTGAGACATTATGTGACCACTCCTGCAACTGACAAG
>CAYYHL010000240.1:0-3142 GCA_964471775.1 uncultured Clostridia bacterium | reverse complement strand
ATAATTCCATATCTGCGCAATATTAGAGACTTTTGCGGAAAAAGTCAAGGTGAGGTGGCTTTCCCTTTTCTGCAAACCCACGAAGGGAACACTACCTTTCGAGTAAATTCATGGACAGCGTATTCACCACTAAACTGAAACCCTATTATACGTCATATTTAATTGCCCCGAATTGGGGTGCGAGCGGTCGAGACTCTTACTACCGCTCGCACTGCTTCAAAGGAGGAAAACGCTCGGCTGTGGCGTTTAACCCACTCCAGTCCCTCCTACTTGCTCTCATATATATAACTCGATATCTTACTGCAATGGCTGAAGATTTGAGGCACTATTGGGTGAGTGTTTGCCGGTAACTGCAGATATGCAACGGACCGCGGATTGGTTGACGACGACCCTGAGGCAGGGCAAGGACTATTTTCTATCGAATTGCGTTTCTAATCTTGCATTTAACTGGATGAGGCGGATTTCCATATTTCAGTTAGAGATCGATACTTGGGAAGCTCCCGGCAAAGAAGATGAAGCCAAGAGGTTCGGATCAGGTGCATGGAAAATTTGGAGCATCTGGCGAGTTAGACTATTGTTTTTGGTGCGTCTCAGGTAGGGGAACTTTTCTTGTTTTTAAAAAAAACCTTAGAAGATCATATCTAAACTGGGATCTAGAGCAAATCTAATTCTCTCTAGGCATCCATTCCAACCTATGACGTTCGGTCCTTCCCACTCTTCGGAGAAAACAACAGTGCCATCTATGCTTAATTCGCTTCCAAACTCTGAAACGAGTGTTATCCGACATCTGTCGAGATACCCCCTGATCCGCCCAAAGCGTGTCGATAAGATCACCCTCTCTAAGCTATCACGTCCTACCAGACCAAGGTTATCCCTTAGTTCTTTTCTACAGATTGGCCAAGCAGCCGCTGAATCCAGTAGCGCGACTTGCTCATCTCTCATATCACCAAACCGACACCTGACGGCAATAAGCAGTTTATCGTTGGCAGGGTAACCTAGTAAGTAGTGGGCGCAACCAATCGACCAGAGTTCCGGTTTCTTTTTGTGATGTAAGAATTGATGGGCTCGTAAAAAGTCACAAATCAGACGGCACAGTAAAAAGCTCCAGATGCAAGGCGCGCGAATCTTTAGGAATGAGGCGTACTTACCAGTACGCCGCAGTGACTAAAGATAAGGCGCAACGCCGCAGATGGACTTTTTACGAAGCCGTCAAGAATAACTGCATCATTGGTGCTTAGGGAGGTATATTATTAAGATATTTTCCAAGTTAGTATGTTTCCGCGCTCGATTCCTCACCCCTGAAAGACTTGGCCCTGACGCAAGACAGCGATTCTTGTACAAAGCTACCCACCGCCCCTTGTATTTATTCTTATTCTCTCTGATCCATTCAAACTCTTGCTTCCTTGATACACCCGAGGCTGTTTGAACAGTGACTGTAGGGGCTTCCAATACGTTTGAAAGTCGCTTTATCCTGTCTGAATAGCGAAATCTCGTTATGGCTTTTTCAGCCATTGTCCTGGCTTTCCTTACATCAGACACTGAGAGTTGTTTCAGTTCCTCAATAGTTTTCTCCTCCTCAATCTCCCGTCCACGATAACTTACTCGCACTAGCCGATTAAAATCCCGCTTACTCAACCCTGACAACTGCTGGGCAATTTCTTCTGAAATGGTTCCACTCAGATAGGCCTGGACATAATATTCTGCCATTGGTCCTTCTCCAAATTGGTACCATTGCCAGGTATCCGCAGGTGCATTAACATTAAATCTTACTGCATGTCTAAATCTCTTTGTTAGAGTCACAAATAGCTTGTATAGGGAAGTAGTAGTAGTTTTCCGATATTCCTTAGGTAGACTCCATAAAGCATTGGAAGCCACAAATCCTGAAATCTTTAGGTAAAATGGTTGAGTGCAATAACGGATTGGATTATCGATCTCATTTCTCGGATTCTCCACACAGATCATCATTGAATCAGCATCCCTACCCAAAATCCTACATTTTATGTTCAGGTCCGTCCAAGATCCCAAATTTTCTGCCCTACTTGGCATTTTCCGAGCTTCTTCTTCAACAATTCGGAATAGATCAGGGGAAACCGATGTTTTTACTTTTTGGGTAGCTTGCATGTCGACTTCTTTCATCACGGAATTATTCTTGATATACCTTGTACTAGGTAATGTACTGTTTCATAAACCAAGTCATCGAATTTATCAGATGGCACATCAAGCTCTGGCATGACCACGTTCAAGTCTACATAGTTATATTCAAGGTTCTTGAAGTATGGTTCAATCTTAAGATCGTACCTCTTTTGGTTTCTCTGATACACTACCCGAATTCCAGTCTTGATTTCCCCATCAGCATCAAATTCCTTGATTGTATGGGGTGTAAGCTTCAAGCTCCCATCTCTTACCAAAAGCCGTTCATTGTCCTTAAAAACCGCTTTTGCGAGGGAAACCAGACGAATCGCAATCTGAGTAATTCTGTCACTCTTGTAGTTGGAGAAATAAACTCTTGCAATCTCTTTGGTTTTCCCATAATCGGAATCAAAGTTTGTCGTCTCAATGTTCATGAATTGAATGAACACAGGGCTTCCGAAGATTTCTCCACCCCCTTTTGGCCGTGCGGTTAGAATCGGATTCGATATTTGATCTGCTACAGGAAAGTGCTTAAGAGCTATTGAGTAGATTTGCTGAAACTGTTCATCAGCCAGTGGTCTCTCAGTCATATTAACACAGAGGGTAGATTGAAGTTTGATATTTTTAGGCTTGCCATATTGGCTTCACTGCCGCAAGCAAAAACTGACGCAATTATCGGCAGATCTCCACTTTTGTTTAGGCGTTTCTATCCTACTTATATCACAAGCTAAGTGGATAGTAAATGAGAAAGATGACGTCAGGCCGTGATCCAGTCTCTGCCAGATCCACCGTAATGCAAGCTATGATTTAGTCATTTCAAAAACCCATCAGCTTGGCTGATGGTGTAGTTAAGCTTTGCTCGTAAAAAGAAAAAGGTGTACCTCCAAAATGGCCGTGTGGTTGCCAACCCGATGAGGGTAGAAAGGAGGGACACCTTGAAAACATGCAAACAGAGCCCGCCTGAACTCAGCTATAGTTTTATGGTCCGGCTTCAGGCCTCCCATAAGCCATA
>CAYYHL010000239.1:0-3152 GCA_964471775.1 uncultured Clostridia bacterium | reverse complement strand
TGCAGCCAGCCTCTAGACACCTCTCTCTATCACCTTTCATTGCTTTGGCGGTGAGGGCAATAAAATAATAGGAAGGCTTGAGTCCTTGTCTCTTATCTTTCTCGTTGCCTCAAGGCCATCCATCCCTGGCATTTGAATATCCATCAGAACTCGAAGACGATGAACTGATTCCTGCGTACGGTTGCTCGAATTGTCAAGATAATGAAAATCTCCGGTTCCTCCTTGATGCCTCAAGAACATCAGACTAAAGAGCATTGAAGGGTGGGCTGGTTGCACAGGCCAACATATCATGTATGATATGGGAAGCCGCAAGAAGAGGAAGTATTTAGGGTGACGCACAGGAGCTAGCTCAACAAATGACGAAGGAAGTTTGCATGAATAAGAAACCCCCCGGACAAGACATGTCAGGCGTGAGCTCCCCCAAATCTGAGACCAAGGGCGTTAAGACTCTCTTGGGTGACCCTAAGAAAGCCATCACCAGGCTCGCCTTGCCTATGATCGGGGCAATGTCCATACACATGATATACAATGTTGTCGATGCTATCTGGGTCTCTGGCCTGGGTGTTGATGCTCTGTCTGCGGTGGGCTTCTTTTTCCCGTTTTTCTTTATGGCTATGGCCGTAGCGACAGGACTAGGACTAGGAGGAGGATCTGCCATATCCCGCAGGATAGGGGCTGGGGATAAGGCGGGTTCAGATGCCATTGCAGTGCATACGATCATCATAATGCTCTTGGTAGCAGTCACCTTCACCGTCCCCCTGTTCATCTTTGCTGAGAGCATCTTCCTTCGGCTGGGTGCTGGAAGAACGATTGGTATGGCACTGTCGTACGCCAGAATAATGTTTGCCGGTACCATAATTGTATTCTTTGTAAACATAGCGGGTACAATACTCCGCAGTGAAGGAGATGCTAAAAGAGCTATGTTCGCTATGGCATTGGGCTCGGGGCTGAACATTGTGCTCGACCCTATCTTCATCTATACGCTCGGGCTTGGTGTTGCCGGAGCAGCCTGGGCCACAATCGTATCATTGCTCGTCACATCTTTGATGCTTTTCAATTGGCTCTTCCTTAAAAAGGACACCTATGTCTCGTTCAAATTCCCTGGTTTTCAATTTAAGCAAGAAATGGTGAGAGACATCTTTAAGGTCGGTTTACCCGCCTCAGCACAGCAGCTGTCCATGTCATTCACTATGTTGATTACGAACCTGATTCTCGTGCGTGTCGGAGGCACCGACGGGGTGGCCGTTTACACCACGGGATGGAGAGTGGCAACCATTGCCATACTCCCTCTCCTTGGCATCGCTACTGCTGTTGTATCCGTAGCCGGCGCCACCTTTGGTCAGCGTGCCTTCACAAAACTTAACACTGCCTTTATGTACGCTTTGAAGATAGGCATTGCCATTGAGGTTTTGATAGCAATTGTGACCTTCGTGCTTGCTCCCCAGATTACGGCCATGTTCACACACGCGGAGGGTGCGGCTCGGATCACGAACGACCTGGTAGTTTTCTTGAGAATCGTAAGCCTGTTCTATCCTGCGGTGGCCTTTGGAATGTTCTCTTCTGCCATGTTCCAGGGCGCGGGCAAAGGAGTGAACGCCTTCGTAGTTACAATTATTCGCACCGTGGCATTGACCCCCGCATTCTCCTTACTATTCGCTCTCATCCTGGGAATGGGGCTTCCAGGGGTCTGGTTAGGCATAGTGGTGGGCAACACCATTGGAGCGATGGTGGCCTTCCTCTGGGCAAAGGCATATATTCGCGGTCTGACGGCTATTTCGAGAAAGGACCAGGAAAAAATGCTCTCTTTTTCTGGTGAAATCTCTCCTTTATGATAGCTATTTTTCCAGTTCTTTTAAGAATTGTTTCAGGGACATAGTAAATGGCTCGCGCTACTTCTTCTCCTGCATGGTTCTTGGAATCCCAAAAGGCAGTACCTGACCCATGACCCGCATTTATTTCTCAAGGATCGTCTGTACACCACGGGTATGTACCCTGTCAAGAATAATGTTACACTGAATAAATCGGTGACGCTGAGCAATTTGTTAAGAGATTAGGTTATGGCAAGGATTGAGCTGATTAACGTCTGCAAAAAACTCAAGGGTGAAGACAAACCGATCCTACCTTCATTCAAGACTATGAGGAATATGCAATCAGGAACGATTGGCAATTATAGAAAAAGGCCATTTTCTATTGAAAATATGAATCTGGATATTCCAGATGGAAAAACTATGGTTATTTTGGGACCGACTGGTTGTGGCAAAACCACGCTCCTAAGGATTATTGCTGGGTTAATCCCGGTGGACTCAGGAGAAATAAGATATGGCGGGGCAAATATGGAAAATACTCCTCCTGGGGAGAGAGGAATTGGCATGGTTTTCCAAAATTATGCATTGTATCCCCATTTCACGTCGAAGAGTAATATTCTATCCTACTTTCTATTCAAGAAAAAAACTCCAGAGCTAGACAAGATTGCCAGAGAACAATATAGAAAAACCGCCGAATTAATGGGAGTTGATATGGCCTATCTTTTGGACAAAAAGCCCACCCACTTATCAGGCGGTGAAAAGCAAAGGGTCGCGCTCGGACGATGTATCACAAGAGATCCGGCTCTATTCCTGTTGGATGAACCTTTTTCTAATCTCGATCAAAAGTTAAGAGAAAAATATCGTGTTAATTTGAAAACACTACTAAAGCACTTTCATATTACTGCCGTTTATGTAACACATGACCAGCAAGAAGCACTCATCCTGGCAGACCTTATGGCAATTATGAATGTAGGGAGAATAGAGCAGGTTGGGACATACGAAAATATCTATAACAATCCAAAAAGCACTTTTGTTGCCGAATTCTTGAATCTGGATATAGATACTCCAGCAATTAATCTCATTTGTGGCGAAGATGTTGCTCAAGAGCTCAAAGACATGATTGTTGGTGTGCGCCCCGAAGATGCAGAGGTGTTTGAAGAAAAAAAGGGCGATTGTATTATGGGGAGTGTTGTAGATATTAGAAGCATACCCTTAAGAAACACAACCATATTACGCACTAGAATTGGTAGAAGTGAAGTTTATGTTCAGATCCCCTCAAAAAAGAGTCTACCAGTTAGCAAAAAAGTCTGGTTAGGTTTTAGAAAATATCACATTTTTGACAAAAAC
>CAYYHL010000238.1:0-3157 GCA_964471775.1 uncultured Clostridia bacterium | reverse complement strand
AAGCTCTTCACCGAGAAAGGATTCAAGTTCGAGTAAGAGACGGAGCTCCCAGCTTTACCCGGTAGGTCCAAATCTGGTTCCGCCTTTCAACCTTGATCCAACTTATCTAAGGCGCCCCTGTGTGCAAGACAGTCCTTGTGTTTCTTCTCCAGACCCTACTGCGAATGGTTTTGAACAAACAGACCCCCAAACGGGCTCTAGCGGAAATTCCCTTCTCCTACTTCTTTGTCAATTAAGTTGCCCATTGGAGAGAAGAAAAGCTTTGCCGGAGAACCAATCTTTGTCCGCTTCCCTCCCATGATCCTGGATGATGTCTCTTGCTTAGGGTACTTGACAGTTTTGAAAGGGAGTATATGCTGAAAAGGAGCGTAAAATAGGAAGAGCGGCAATAGTTCATGTTGTATTCTCTTGGGAAACGATAGAAGATGCTGACGGAGCGGCAAAGGGTGATGTTGGTAAACCCAGTTGAAATGCTTGAGCCACTCAGTGCATCCGAATGCAAAACTGGCCATGAAGGAGGAATCTCCGGGACCAGTCTGGATGTCGATCGGTGAGAGCCACTAGAATCATGGAAACCTCGGTTCCCTTCCTGCTCTAGGAGGGAAGTTCGCCCAAATTATGAGCGGACTTTAGCTCTTTGATTTTTTTGCCTGCAATAGCCTTGGTGTTGCAAAACCTGCGGTAGTGTAGCTCACCAGCCCTTGGTGTGCCAATAGGATTTGTTCTCAATTCCATGGGGGCTCAAGATAGTCCGCGAAGGCGTCCCCTCTCTTTCTCCTGATTGTTCTTCGCTTGTCTTTCTACGTTCCATTAGCGATGCTGGATTGTGAGCAAGATAGCAAAAGGGTATTCTTGAAGAATTTCTTGAAGTCCGTCCTCCTATGAGATTCTGTAGCACGCAATCTAACTTACACAGCGCCCATTGTTGGCGACAGAGGTGTTCCTTATGGAGTAGCTGAGCTCTAGCCGCTAGCGGAACTCGTAGGTACTCTTGATCCTTGTCTCATTTGGTCCAACGTGCTGACAGTAGAATCTGCATCATAGGTATTGTCTACAACAGATCAGGAATTCTTGGAACAGGGAAGTCTTCAGACTACGGAAAACAGGCTCGATTATGGCTTTCAGAAGAGAGGTCGTCATCACCGGGATAGGGATAGTTAGCTCCATAGGGATTGGAAAGGAGGCTTTTCAAGAATCTCTCAGGTCAGGAAAATCCGGAGTTGCTAAAATAAGCCGTTTTGACACATCCGGGCTACCGGTGAAAATAGCCGCAGAAGTGAAAGATTTTGATCCCCACCGGTTTTTGGATGCCAAAACCATCAAGAGAACCGACCGGTTCTCCCAGTACGGAATTGCTGCAGCTAGGATGGCTGTGGAGGATGCCGCTATCGATCTGAGCAGGGAGGATGGGGAGCGAGCAGCCGTATTTATGGGTGCAACTATAGTGGCGGGTGAATTTGCGGAACAACAGCATGCAGTTCTTCTCAAAGATGGTCCCCGCAAAGTCAGCCCTCTTCTGTCTATCATGGTATATAACGATTCCTGTGTGGCTCAGATATGTATCGAATTAGGACTGAAGGGGGGCAGCGTTACTGTATCAGGTGCCTGTACCGCAAGTTCCACGGCCATTGCCTATGCTTCTGATCGCATAAGACAAAATCATGCTGATGTTATTCTGGCGGGGGGGGTGGAGACTCCTATTAGTGAGCTGTGGATAGCTACATTGAGCAAAGCTGGAGCGATGTCCACAAGAAATCACCAGCCACAGACAGCCTGCAGGCCCTTTGACAAACTCAGAGATGGATTTGTGCTGGGAGAAGGGAGCGGTGTTCTGGTTCTAGAGGAACTTGACCATGCACTGAGGCGAGGAGCTCATATTTATGCAAGAATTGCCGGAGCGGGAAGCAGCACCGATGCCTACCACATGACGTCTCCTGAGCCGACTGCCGAGCAAGCCACCAGGACAATAAGGCTAGCACTGGCTGACGCACAAATGCCACCTCATGAGATAGATTACGTCAATGCTCACGGGACCTCTACCCCGATGAATGACGTAGTGGAGACAAATGCCATAAAACAAGCATTGGGAAACCATGCGTACAGTGTGGCTGTATCGTCCACTAAATCTGAATATGGACACACCGTCGGAGCAGCTGGGGTTATGGACCTGGCTGCTACCTGTGTCGCTCTCGAGCAAAACTTCATCCCTCCCACCATAAACTATGAATTTCCTGATCCTGAGTGCGATCTTGATTATGCTCCTAACGAAGCCAGGGTGGCAAGAATAAATGCTGCCTTATCCACCTCCTTTGCTTTTGGAGGTCACAATACCTGTATCGTGTTGAGGAGAGGCTAGAAAGTACCAGTAAGGTATTGGGATGCCCTCACTATTTTACCATTATGGACTTCTGGCAGTAGCAGTTTTTGGTTTGTTTATGGCTGCCTTGGTTTATCTGAAGGCGTACCGCCATCCAAAAACCGAGACATTCATTCTGCTCAATGTGGTACTAGGACTCTGGGCGCTTACTCTATTCATCTTTCATCGCTCCTTTGACCAACCACAGATACTCTGGTTACGTCTTTCCCTGTTGATGGCCATTTTCATCCCGGTTACCTTCATTCACTTTGTATTCGTACTTCTTGAGTCCGCTGAGAAATACAGGAGGCGACTCGCGTTTTTTTATGCAATAGCCATGGTTCTTGGTTCCTTGAATTTCACAAAGTTCTTTATATCCTCTATTAAGTACAATTCTGTTCTAGGTTATTACCATCTCGTGCCCGGGCCTGGTTTTCGGGCTTTTACCGTAGTATTTGTAGCTTTGGCGGTCTATGGCTGTTTCCTTATGGTTAGAGCCTTAAGGCAAACCTCTGGATTTCAGCGGAACGAGATAAAGTATTATTTAATTGGGTGTGTGTTAGGGTTTGCTGGAGGAGGAACCACTTTCTTACCTCTTTATGATGTTAGAATCCTTCCTATGGGTATCTTTGTACTTCTGTTGGGCCAGGCTATTTGGGCTTACGCCATGCTCAAGCGCCGATTGATGGACATACGCACAATTGTAAGTAAAGGCTTGATCTATACCACCACCGGTGTTGTTGGCCTTGCAGCGTTCCTATTCATAAGATATACGGTAATTGCTTACGAGCAACTGGCAGT
>CAYYHL010000237.1:0-3160 GCA_964471775.1 uncultured Clostridia bacterium | reverse complement strand
CAATGATAGGATGAGTCTTAATGAGCTCAAACTCCATATCAGCTAAGCGAACAGGCTTGTTGAGAATCTCAGCTGGCACTCCTATCTTACCAATATCATGAATGCTCCCAGCCATACGGATACCATTAAGCTGGTCCTCTGAGAGGTGCATCTCTTTAGCTATAGCAGAGGCAAGACTGGTCACCCGTTGCTGATGCCCTGCAGTATAGGCATCCCTCATTTCAACGGTCAGTACCATGGCTTGGACGGTTGCTCCCAAGACCAGTCGGAGCTTCCTAACAGTACGTTTAACCTCCCTCTCTGCCTTCTTTCTCTCGGTGATGTCTTTAGTTATGGATACGAAAGATGTGGGTCTGCCAGCTGGGTCCCGGATAACACCTGCAGAAAGCTCCGCTGGAAACTCACTCCCATCTTTCGTCAAGCATGCGTATTCTACATTCTTGACGAAACCCTGCTTGAGGGTCTTTTGCATATTCTCCCATGCCTTCCGCTGGTCTTTTGGAGCAATGAATTCAAGACTACTCTTACCGATCAATTCTTCCTTAGAAGAGAAGCCAAGCACATCCAAAGTTGCTTGGTTACACTCTGTAATAGTTCCTTTTAGATCGGTGATGGTAATAGCATCAGGGGATGAGCTGAGAATACTCCGGAGCTTCTCCTCAGATTCTCTCAGCGCTTCTTCTGCTTTTTTGCGCTGGGTGATATCCTCGTAAATAACAAACTGGTCTCCAGTATCCATCGTTATCGGTCTAAAGTGTATCACTTTCTCTGACCCATCCTTGCACCTCACAGTGAAAGTTCGGGGTCTGGCCTCACCAGGCTTTGACTTCTTCAGATCATTCCTCCATTTTGACATCACCTGATTCCTGTATTCTTTGTTGGGATATGCTTTTTCAAACCATTCTCGCCCTACGGAGATATCTTTGAGAGTATACCCGAAGATCTCAGTGAACTTCGGGTTGATGTATTTGTAATGGCCATCCCTTCCAATTAAGGATACTCCGAGAGGAGACTCACCAACCAGAATTCGATACTTTTCTTCCTCACTGGGAGACACCTCCTTCGTCTGCTTACGCGTAGTCTCTAATGCTTGTAATTGGGTGATTCGTTCGTGCATTTTCGCTAGTTCATTTATGAGCTCGTCTTTTGTTTTCCTCTTTTCGTTCATTTTGCACCTCCCTAATTGCCTTCTGTGGCTAAGTATCCACGCAGCTGGTTATAGAAGTTCTCCCTAGGGGATAGAGGGTTTAATTCGCCTGAGTTTTGAAAATGTCCCATATCCTACGTGCGAGGTTTACCTATTTGCTCGACTGCCTTCTTGGGGCTGCCTCCCCCTCCCTGTTCACCCCGCTTTCCTTTCGTTACTATCGGCCTCTTGGCTCCCTTACAAACTGCCACTCTAGACGCAAAGAAAAGCCGAAAGAGAAGGTAAAAAACCGACCTAGGATCACAATTCCTATTATTAGTCTCCTCCATAATGTTTTCTTTATCAATTAATGTCCAGAAGCACTTTCAAGGTCATTACTTCATGATAGCTATCTTCCCTCTTTTCTTTTCGGTGGCACCAGTAATAAGATAGATATAGATACCTCTTGCCACTACGTCCCCATCATCATTCCTCAAGTCCCACACAGCCGTTTTTGATCCCCCTTCTGGGGTTACCTCATCTTGTCCTAAGGTTCGTATCAAATTACCCGCAACGTCGTAAATGGATATTTTCACCTCAGAGGTTGAAGGAAGGTTGGCTATGGTAACTATCTGCCCTTGATTTGGATAACAGGGATTGGGATAGGCAATTATGGGTAAGGATACAATAACTGAACATCTCGCAGTACCGGGATCATCTTCTTGAGGATAGTTACCTGCCTCATCTTTAGCTCTCACCTTAAAGGTATAGTCTCCTGACGGAAGGAAATAGGTTCGAGTTGTCTTTTGAATCCACTCTGACCAGTTTTGGTAGTCGAGATGACCACGCAGTTTGTACTGGTAAACCAGTCTTTCAACTGGCGTAATACCATCTGGATCGGATCCGGTCCAAACAAAGGTAACAGCTACTTTGGGAGTGTCTCCAGTAACTGTCTCAGTGGGACACTCCGTTAAGATTGCCTCAGGAGGATGATTGTCAACTCGTAAGGTTACCTTTGTTTGGGTCCAGTTACCAGCCAAGTCCCCGACGCTCAGCATCAACGTATAGGAGCCATCGCTGAGGGTGTTCGTATTCCAGGTAGCCAATGTTCCATCCGTTATGGAAGAGAAAGAGCTGGCAATCTCCGTCCAACTCGAAGGTGAACTTCCATGACCATACTCGACCACGTATACTTCGAAGTTCTCATCAGAAGCTGTGCCTCGTATAACGACTTCAGCTCTCACTGAGGTACCAGAAGAAGGAGCAGTAATGCTTGCGCTCGGGGGAGCAGTGTCCAGTATGATCACATCTGAGAACACTTCTGACATATTCCCGGCACCATCTTTAAATTTAACGTAGACAATCTTTTCCCCCTCACCGGAGGAAAGAGTCCAGGACTTTGAAGCGGCATACTCTTCCCAGGAACTGTCTTTAAAGGATGAGCTGTTAGATATCATCATCTGGGAAACCCCCGAGGAAGGACTGTCGGAGGCAGAAAGGTTTAGAATAACCGAGCGTGAATTGGTAAAGGCATTGCCACTCTTGATGGAGACAGAACATTTCGCAGGTGGGGGTGGGGTGGTGTCGAGTTCGATAGTATCTGAGAGGATACCTGAGACGTTGCCTGCACTGTCCTTAAACTTCACATACACTGTCTTAGTTCCATCACCAGAGGTGAGGCTCCAGGCTTTTTCTGTGGCGTAGTCTTCCTAATCACTCCATGAGGAGTTATCGTTGCTGAGACACATCTGAGAGGCACTAGTGGCAGATAAGGTCAAGGTCACAGATGTAGAGTTAGTAAACTGGGCACCATTGTTGATAGAGATGGCCCCTGTTGGTGCAGTGGTGTCCACAGTGGTGTGGGTATCACCATCCCCTCCTGGATAAGTCTCCCAATTCCCAGCATTGTCCTCGGCCCGGGACTGGAAGTAATAGGTGTGTCCATCTTCTCCAGTATAGGTTGATGACGTATCAGCAGTCTTACTTATCCAGTCGGTCCAGGTTCCCCCGGAGCCGTCTTTGACCTGAACATCA
>CAYYHL010000236.1:0-3169 GCA_964471775.1 uncultured Clostridia bacterium | reverse complement strand
ATGGAAACTGCGCATCTCTCGAGCTTCAATAAAAAAACCGACCACTTGGGTGAGTGGCCGGTTTTCCCATTAGCTCTTCATAGCCTCATGGGAACCAGATCGAGACTATGAGTCAAAGCTTCCACCGTTACCCTGGAAGAAAGCGGATACTCCAAACCAGATTGTCAAAGAAGACAGTCAAAGAAGACAAAGCAAAAACTCAGTTTGCTCAAGTAGGTCTTTGTCCTGTTCTGTGAATAGATGGTTATTTGCGTAGTTTCTAATTAGAACCAATTGTTACTCCATTTTTCACCTACAATTATATACATTTCCAATTGTTTGTCAAGTCCCCCCTCTTAATGTGAGAAGAACGGAGATAAAACCTGGTATCTACGGGTTTTTCACGAGGAATTGAAAAAGACATTTCTTTTTGCATGAATGCCCAGCAAGGGATTCTTGATTCTTTTACAGTATGACCTGTTTGTTTCGATGCTTAAATAGGACTAATCTCCTCTTATTATAATCAAGAAACGCCCCCTGTCAACCCTCCTATAATACAAGGTCAGAGTGTGCTCTTCTTCATTGATACAGAGCTAGGTGGCGGCTTCCGGAAGGTGAGTTCCATGAGGACGCGAGGTTAGAACAGAACTATTCTTCTCTCTTTCTCTGGCTTTACCTTATAGGTGCCGTTTCTATAAATCTTGCCAAAACCACAATGGGGACACCGTGAGGGCCCGGGAAGGCACTTTGTCAAAGGGAAAGTGTAAAGCAATCCTCGCCAAAGATCACCAAACCTCAAGGTGGAGGGGCACTCTTCTTAGAAGAAAATGAAGGGCTTCTCGGTTGGAAGATGAGATAAATGGCAAGGAGTCTATCCCAGACCCGATATTTCCACCCGATTCATGCCCTTCTGTTTTGCCTGGTACATTATCTTATCTGCCTTATCAAGTAGAATCCGGGCACTAGTAGCATGTTTCGGATAACTGGCGATGCCGATGCTAACCGTAAGTGTTATCTTTCCTTGAAATCGGGTACTGGCAACTCTCTTTCTTATTCTCTCCGCCACCTCAAGAGCCAGAGTGCCGTTTGTGGAGGGAAGAATCGCTACCAGTTCGTCCCCGCCATAACGGGCAAGTATATCCACCTTTCTCACACACGCACCTATGCTCTTGGCAATCTGTGTCAACACCTCATCGCCCACAAGATGACCGTGGGAGTCGTTGATACGCTTAAGGCCGTCAACATCGATGAAGAGAAGGGATAAGGAAGAGGCGCTTCGCTCAGATCTGTTTATCTCCTCATGCAGCCGCTTGTGAAAATACCCCTCGTTGTAGAGACCGGTTAGACTATCGGTAATGGCAGCAAAGCGTAACTGGTCCATATACATTGTTCTCATGAGAGCAAGAGATGCCTGAGACACAAACATGTCTCCCATCTCAATCTCGGATCTTGAGAATTCTTTGTTGCGCCTCTTGTAAACTGAGAGAACCCCAAGATGCCTATCCTTGACTTTTAACGGCAGGGCTAACACAGAAGAGAATTCTTTGCTGTTTGCGCGGTGCCCGGAATAAAGGAAATCCTCTGGAATGTTGGTAGAGCTCACAGATGTACCTTTCAAGTAGCTCAGGCCAGCGGCACTCTCCTCATTAATGGGAAAATCTTTCTTCACAGACTTCTCGTCGATACCACAGGTACTTTCAAGTACGAGAACCTTGCGTTTCTCATCGGCAAGCCGCAGGGTAGCACCGTCTACCTTGAGGAAGTTAAGTGCGGATCGAGCAATATGATCTACGAGCCCCGGAAGAGACTGCTGAGTGAAGTTCTTTTCATTGATCTTAAGAAGAGTGCGTAGTTGTTTCGATTCCATTGTCATTTTCTCCATCGCTTAGTACTTTCTGTCAACCGGTCGCTGTGAAACAACGCCTCTAAAGTACCCTCCTACTTTTCACAACCTCGAGAGGTCCCCATCTTTTTCAAGTTTTGAGAAATGGGGAACAACAAGATCTACCACAGAAGGATCAAACTGTTTACCTTTTTCTCTCCTTATTTCTTCCATAGTTTCTGCGAAAGACAGTTTCCTTCGATAGCATCTTTCACTATTCATAGCGTCATAGGCATCTATTATGGCAAAAAGTCTTGCTACAGAGGGGATTTTCTCCCCTTTGAGCCCTTCCGGATATCCTCTGCCATTATATCTTTCGTGATGATACAAAACAATATCCAGCCCTTCCCCAAAAAAGGCGGTCGGACGCAGTATTTGATAACCGATAACAGGGTGTTGCTTTATCTTCTCAAACTCGAAAGTGGTGAGAGGCCCCTTTTTTCTTAGAATGTTTTCCTCAACTCCAATTTTGCCAATATCGTGAAGTTCTGCTGCGCGTTTGAAAGCAACGAGCTTCGAATGGGAAATTCCAACCCTTCTCCCAAGTTTGACAAGAAGCTCGGAAGTCCTTCGGGAGTGTTCGGCGGTGTAAGAATCCTTAGCATCCACAGCTAAAACTAAAGCTTTGGTAGTCGCTTCATAATTATCATCAACGGCCTCGCGCAGGTCACGGATCATCCTAGTGCTTTCTATAACCCGAGTTCTCTTTTGCAGAGCTCTCTCAGCAGTCTCAAGTACTTGATTCTTACCAAAAGGTTTGACAATGTAATCAAAGGCGCCAGAACGAAGAGCCTGTAGGCTGGAGGAAAAATCGGGATAGGCAGTTATCATGACAACCTCCACCTGAGGTCTCGCTTTCTTTGTCTTCTCTAGGAATTCAAGACCGCTCATGGAAAACATCCTTATGTCCGTGAAGATAAGGTCTGGTTCGAGAGCCAAGTCGTCCAGAGCTTCCTCCGGGCGGTCAAACGTATGTACCTTATATTGGTCTTTGAGAATCATCCTCATGGACTCTTGCACACCCTTCTCATCATCCACCACAAACACTGTTGTCTGTTTATTTGTCAATTTCTAAGTTCCTTTGTCTTTCAGAGGGGAGGTTGATAGCGAGGCAGATAAACCACCATAGCAGTGCCTTTTCCTCGCTCGCTAAAGGGCACTATGCTCCCCCCGTGTTCTTCAATAATACTCTGAGAAATGGTTAGACCCAAACCTATTCCTCTGTTTTTGGTGGTGAAAAAAGGATCAAATATGTTGCTATGATCCGCATTTTCCCCTGGCAAACCCGGACCGTTATCCCTAATTTCT
>CAYYHL010000235.1:0-3181 GCA_964471775.1 uncultured Clostridia bacterium | reverse complement strand
ACCTCGATGGTGTTGTCAGCCTTTACTATCCGCTCGTACCTTTTAGAGAAAATTGTATCCAAATCCTTATCCTTGGGTAGGGGAAGATAAGAGGATTCGACCTTTTGGGCAAATCTTTTGTTGTACCAAGGTAGAAAGTTCTCGATTAAGAACCTGTTTGCCTCCTGGTAGCTCTTTATTCCAACAAGTCTCATCTCCTTTATGAGTCTGTCCTGGAAGAGACCGAAGAGTTTTTCTATTCTTCCTTTTGCCTGAGGTGAGTTAGCCGTAATGATGTTGATATCTAATTCATCCAATGCTCGTTCTATTTGAGTTTCCTCTTGTTCTGGATTGACATTGTAGTGTATACCTCCATGCCTGATAGTCTTAAAATGAGAGGCCCTATCTACATACAGACACATAAATATGCCCTTGAGCTCGATAAATCTTCTAATCACGTGCATGTTACCAAATAAGGTATCTTTGGGAAAGAATCTGGCATAAGGCACTTTACTTGAGGCATCATCGATCATTGCTATGAGATGCCATTTCTCAAGGATATCTTTAAGCCATCGGTGTTGAGAGGAGTCCATCTGGACAAACATCCCGGCTTTTGGCATTCTTCTTCTCCTTCGATAGACTTTTTTCCTCTTTTTTGGACGGTGGATGCCCTCTGAGATGAGGATTTGCCTTAGGGACTCATAGGATAATCTGATATCATGGATCTCGGCTAGTTTATCCTTGAAATGAAGGATATTAAAGTCCCAGTAATGCTCTCTGTAGAGATACAAGGCTTTCTTGACTTGTTCTTGAGGTATCTTACGTGGAGAAGGCCTGCAAAGCCTTAAGAGACCCTTTAAGCCATTCTGGGCAACTTTTTTCTTGAGCCTCAAGGTATGAATGTAGCTTAGTCCTAAGATGTGACTGGCCTCGGTAGCTTTCAACCTCTTTTCAAGGCAGTCCTTTAGGATCCGATACCTCTGGATATCCTTCATAGTGACCAAAAACCTTTGTTCTTTCATATGTGGCAACCTCCTATCTCCATAAAGGTTACCACAAAAACTAACATTTTCACGTAGTAATTAAGTCTATCCGTTTGTTATTGTAACATCACAGCCAAGCTACACCCTTGACAGAAAAAAGCAGTGTGGTATGGTTCACGCATTGTGGGAATACCCCATCCAACACACACCCTATCCTGTTCTTGATTTGGGCTACCTTGGGCGTTAGGAACCCTCCATAGCAAACAAGTCTTCAGAGTTCTTTCGCATCAATTGGAGCAAGGACGGATTCAATGGTCGAACCGCAAATTCTCCCTGTTCTAGGAGCTGGGAGCGGGGGAACCAGTAATGATGATTTACCTTCCGAGGACGGATTTATCATCTGGAATAGAGGAACCTCGGGTCGGTCCTTCAAGTTCACTGATGGGTAAGGCTTTTTGATTAGGCAGAGTATCCCAGTTTTCAGAATTCCGGAAGGGGTCAAAAAGCAAGAGAGGAGGTGAAGAGCACTACTTTGAGAAAGATAGACCCCGACAGCCAATTTGATTATGCAAGGAGGCAGCAGTGAAAGCAATGAAAAGTAAGCGTGGCATGAGCATAGCTGTAGCGTTAGTTCTTGCGGCTATGTTGTTTGTAGTGGGAGCGGGACATGCAGAAGCTGAGCTGGGTGAAGGCCTGAACTTCGTGTACGTAAATCCCGGTGATCCGGCGAATCCTTTCCATGCAAAGACAGTCAAAGGTTGGAACGAGGCAGTCTCAGCATTGAAAGTGAAGGCAACCATAAACTTCGCTTATGGAGATCTCTCAAAAGCCTTAGACTACATTGACGCGGCTATTGGACTGGGGGTTGATGGCATATTCATTTTCAGTGTTGATCCAGAAGGTGTTCATCCTTATGTCGAGAAGGCAGTCGAGAAGGGGATAGACGTCGTGTTAATGAGCTCTCGGGACCCAGTGTACGGCCCAGACAAAGTTCCCTTCGTAGGCTACGGACTCGTAGAGCAGGGTTATACTCTGGGTACATACCTGGCTAAACAGCTAGAGGACGGTGCTCATATTGCTCTCTTCGCAGAGTTCATTGCACCATATTCAGACCTCCGACGTCAGGGAATCCTTCAGGCTCTGGACGATGCAGGCATCACATACACTGTTCCTGACAACTTTGAGTGTGGGGAAGATCTAGCCAGGGCTGTAGACATAATCAAAACATACCTGATAGCACATCCTGAAACAGATGCGATAATTGGGTTGGGAAGTGTGAGTACACCATCCGGCACTGTGGCTCTGCAGGATCTTGGGTATGAACCAGGAAAAGTAAAATGGGTTGGCTTTGACCTCTTGCCCGAGACCATGGAAGGCATAAAACTTGGATATGGTGCCTCGAACGCAGATGAGGTTTTCAACTTCGGGTTCAATGCATGCATAGCACTATACCTCAAGGCAAAGTACGACTTTGTGGTGGGAGATATGCCTGTTGCTACGGTAATGGTAGATAAGGACACCATTGAAGGATTCGAGTATTGGGTGGAAAAGGGAATAAAGTAAGCTGAAGACCTACGTAGAAGTGGAGAGGGTCTATCAGCGCGATGAGATGATCGCTCTCCACTTCACGGTAGGTATTCATGGCTGAGCTTCACTGTTTTGTGCGGGCTGCAGAACGACTGGAGCGTCTCTTGCGGTCGTGAACACGGAAGGAAAATCTTAGATGTCTACCCGACAGGAAAGAATCACCGAATTGCTTAGAAGAATCATCCTGATCAGAGAAGCGATAATCTCTTTGATAGCACTTGGCTTGGTCGTGCTTTTTTACTTTACCTCTTTTCAGCATAAATTTCTTTCCCCAGATGTTCTACGGACGATGTTTACTGCTGCCCCGGAATTAGGCATCATAGTCATTGGGGTCACGCTCCTCATGATCGCCGGGGAGTTTGATCTTTCTGTGGGCTCAGTTTCAGGCTTTTCTGCGTTAATTGCAGTTGAGCTTTATGTGGTTGGTTTGAATCCGTTTCTGGCCCTGGCTATCGTTCTGTGCATGAGCCTTGCCATAGGTGCCGTGAGCGGTCTGATCAGGGTGAAATCAGGTGTCCCGTCCTTTATAGTTACCTTGGGGATGCTGATGCTTTGGAGAGGAGTGATATATATCCTTACGGCAGGATCTACACTAAGGTACCCGGTGAGACAAACACACCCTGCTTTTCATA
>CAYYHL010000234.1:0-3188 GCA_964471775.1 uncultured Clostridia bacterium | reverse complement strand
CCCAGATCCATCGCGAAACCACCGCCGAGGAGATCTGGGAGGATACCGAGGGCAGGGTCGATATCCTGGTTTCCGGTGTAGGAACGGGGGGAACCATTACCGGGGTGGCAGAGGTAATCAAGTCCCGAAAACCGGGGCTTCAGGCTATTGCCGTCGAACCGAAAGACTCCCCGGTCCTCTCTGGCGGCAAGCCAGGCTCCCACAAGATTCAGGGCATCGGAGCCGGATTTGTGCCTGAGGTGCTGAGAGTGGACCTGGTCGATGAGGTTATCCAGGTTACCAATGAGGATGCCGGGATAATGGCTCGAAGACTGGCCAGGGAAGAGGGGATCTTAGTGGGCATCTCCTCCGGGGCGGCAACCTGGGCCGCTCTAGAGGTCGCCAAGAGGCCAGAAAACAAAGGTAAGCTTATCGTGGTCGTTCTACCCGATAGCGGAGAGCGCTACTTAAGCACCTGGTTGTTCCAAGAATATTATCCCACCGCGGCGACTGTATAGAGTATGGTTAGATAGAGGGGGAGATTAGCTTGCTTAGAAGCTTAAAAGAAGATATGCGGACGTTTACTGCCAGGTATCCGACAGCCAGGAAATGGTAGACATTGCCTTCTGCAAAAGGATGGAGAAACATCAACTCTGGAGGGCCTTCTATGATGCCCTTGAGAAATATGCTAATATTGAAAGGTGAACATGGGGGGACAGGGTGTGAGTACCGAAGAGAAAATCCTAAACACTAGTCGAATCGTTGCCGTGGTCGGGCTTTCCCCCAGGCCTGAACGACCCAGCTATAGGGTAGCGAGCTACTTAAAGGAACAAGGGTATAGGATAACTCCAGTGAATCCTCAAGTTAAGGAGATACTAGGAGAGCGTAGTTACCCTGAACTCGTGTCCATCCCGGAGCCAATAGATGTCGTGGACATCTTCCGCCGTGCCGAAGATGTACCGGCCATTGTAGAGGAGGCGATCAAAATAGGGGCGAAGGCGGTGTGGATGCAGGAAGGGGTGATAAACGAGGAGGCAGCGGCTCAAGCTAGGGAGGCCGGGCTCTTGGTGGTTATGGATAAATGTATGCTCAAGGAACATCAAAGACTAGGAGGCGGCAAAATGGCTAAAGACCCAGTTTGTGGCATGGAGGTGGCTGAGAAGGAGGCAGCGGCCACCTCGGAACACGAGGGAAAGACCTATTACTTCTGTGCCCTCGGCTGTAAGAAAGCCTTCGACGAGAACCCTGAGAAGTACCTCAAAGGGGGCCATCAGCCAAGTTGACCGCTGAGCAAGTGGTTTCGCAGGTTGCGGGACTGAAGCGGTTTGGTCAAGAGACGCTGCTCCCAATCTACCAAAGGAGATATGGTGAAGGTAGTGGTGGCAATGAGTGGTGGGGTGGATTCCTCCGTCGCCGCCGCTCTGCTCAAGGAGGAGGGTTATGAGATTATTGGAGCGACCATACAAATCTGGCCCTCAAATGAGCGAGCCGATGAGGCAGATAAATTCGGCGGTTGCTGCGGGTTTGATGCCGTGGCAGATGCAAAAAGGGTAGCCTATAAATTAGGCATTCCTCACTACGTAATGAACTTTAGGGACATTTTTGCGGAAAAGGTAATCTCTAACTTCTGTCACGAATATAGCCGGGGAAGGACGCCCAATCCCTGCATCAGGTGTAATGAATATATAAAGTTTGATGCCTTGCTCAAAAGGGCTAAAGAGCTAGACGCCGATTTTGTGGCTACGGGGCACTACGCAAAGATAGAACGCGATGAGGTAAGTGGTAGGTATCTTCTTAAGAGAGGGGTTGACCACAGGAAAGACCAGTCCTATGTGCTATATGTGATGACCCAGAACCAGCTGAGGCATGCTTTAATGCCTCTAGGAAGCTTTACCAAGGAAAGGACAAGGGAGATAGCCCACGAGCTGGGATTGGCGGTGGCAGGTAAAGCGGACAGTCAGGAGATCTGCTTTATCCCTGATGACGACTATCCCAAGTTCCTTGAAGAATATGTGCCACAGGCAGCAAAACCGGGGCCTATGTTGGATGAGCAGGGGAATACTCTAGGACAACACCAAGGAATCCTGTTTTATACCATCGGACAGCGCAAGGGGCTGGGCATATCAGCCAGGGAGCCCCTATATGTGATAGCTATTGACCAAGAAAGAAACGCTGTCATAGTGGGCACAAAGAAAGAGGTCTATAGTGATGAACTCATAGCCACCGGTCTGAACTGGATAGCCATAGAGTCGCTAGAACAGCCCATCGAGGTCAAAGCCAAGATAAGATATCGCCACCAAGAGGCGGATGCGGTGATAACTCCCCTCTTGAGCGAGGACAGGGTTCATGTAAGATTCAAACAGCCCGAGATGGCCATCACCCCCGGTCAGGCAATAGTCTTTTACGATGGAGACACAGTGGTGGGCGGTGGGACGATAGAGCAGATAAATGGGGGGTGAAGGCATGGTTAAGATAATCGCCGTCTGCACAAGCGAGAAGAAGGGCACTAAAAAGGAAGTTGTAAAGGAGGGGGTCTTCAGGGAGGATTACGGCCTTATTGGTGATGCCCATGCCGACTGCTGTACCCACCGTCAGGTAAGCCTGCTGGCGATGGAGAGCATCGACAAGATGCGCGCTCTGAGTTTGGACGTAGGGCCTGGCGATTTCGCCGAAAATCTCACCACCGAGGGGATTGACCTAGTAGCTTTACCCCCTGGTACCAGAATAGCCATAGGGAATGAGGTTATCTTAGAGGTTGCTCAGATTGGCAAGGAGTGTCATACTGGGTGCGCTATTTACCGTCAAGTAGGCAAGTGCGTGATGCCTAAGGAAGGGGTTTTTGCCAAGGTGATTCGCGGCGGGATGATAAGGGTCGAAGACCCAATAAAGATAGAGATGTGAAGGATGACGGACGAGATAAAAGGGTTAACTATACTGCGGGTTTCTGAGCAGGATAAGAGCGAGGTCGAGGATATAGTCGCCAGGGAGTTTGCCTTTACCATTATTTTGGACAACCAAGAGCTGGTAACCCTGCTCTGCACCCCAAAAGACCTGAAGTATCTGGCTATTGGTTTTCTTTTCTCTGAGGGCTTGATAAGAAATAAGGGGGAGATCAGGAAGATTATCCTCGATGACCGCAGGGGCGTGGTGCGAGTGGAAACCGAAGGGGGTAAGGGGGTTGCCACGGACCTCTTATTCAAGCGGCTCAT
>CAYYHL010000233.1:0-3207 GCA_964471775.1 uncultured Clostridia bacterium | reverse complement strand
CTTTTCTTAGAAGTTTCCCCAAAAATTGTACCTCAAAATCCAGGGATCCCAACACATTCCTCCTATCCAACTTAGTCAATGGCCGTATTCCTCATCATATTAGTTTTTGCAAAGTAGTGCCCTGAAATTTTGGGGAAACTCCTGAGTACAAGGGGTTGACAAATTTTTAGAATCTGCTAATAACTCTACAGGGAAGAGGCTTATTTTTGCGGTCATCATTCGTGCACCTGTAGCCTTTTCTAGAAATTGTGTCAGAACGGCGCGCCAAGTATGCCTTTCGTTAGACTGTCACAAGCTCAGGTAAGAGAACTAAGCGAACTCATGCAAACCACCCATGATGCCTATGCTTACCGCAAAGCCCAACTCCTTTGGTTGAGGTACCTCGGCAAGTCGATATCGGAAATTGCCAAGATAACAAATACCAATGAACGCACGCTCTACAGATGGCTTCACGTTTATCGGCAGGGGAGCCTTAACGGACTCTTCCTCGGCCTCCGTCGTGGTAGACGACCCAAAATAACCGAAGAGTACAAGGAGCTTCTATTCGAGACTATCGCCGAGAACCCGCAAGCCTTTGGCTATCCTGCTAATAGGTGGACTCTCAAGCTCTTAGTTCAGCATATGACTCTCAACACTGGAATTGAAGCATCTTTCCAGCGGGTGTGGCAGATTCTAGTCTCCCGTGACGTTGTGTTTCGTGTGCCTAGGGCAATGACATGGAAAAGTCCGGACTTCTCTTATTCCAGGCGTATGTGATGCCCTGGAAGAGCTAGGCGGCAGAGTTTGTGTACTCAAATGCTATAGATGGGAGTACACTTTACCTATTGTTATCACATTCATAGGTAGGCATGCAGAGGTGATAAGAGTGCTGGAGGTAAAAGTGGCCAAAGTGGCTATAGATCTCAATTCGAAGATGCCGGTCATCATCTTGAAGGAAGAAAAGGGTGAGAAGACGTTTCCCCTATGGACTGGCGTAAGCGAGGCTCAGGCTATTGCATTTGCACTGGAGAACGTAACACCAGTCAGACCCTTAACTCATGATCTCGCACGCTCGTTGGTTGAGAAACTGGACGGCAAACTAGACAAGGTAGTTATCATAGACCTTATAGGTAATACGCTTTATGCCCGCATTCTCATCAAGAGAAACGAGGAGAATGTAGAGGTTGATTCCCGCCCCAGCGATGCCATAGCTTTGGCTCTTAGATTCAAGGTTCCCATCTTTATAGATAAAAGAGTATTGAATAAGGTAGCTGCAGGTAGCAAACCCATCGAAGATGAAGAAGTTGAAGATTTCTAAAAGAAATTGAAAGACTTGAAACCAGAGGATTTTGCCCACTAGCCATTTTATCCCACCCAAGACAATCTTTAGCTGGACAGGGGACTAGAAGATGAGTTATTTCTATCCGGAATTCAAGATATTTTCCGAACAGAGAATGAAAGCACGATCTTTTTTCCATTAATGTCAGCTGGGGGGTGCAATTCTATTCTTAAGTCTTCCCACAACTAAAAGTGAGGCCAGAAAGTAGACAAAATTGAGCAGTTTACAAAAACGAAAGGTGTAAGGAGGGGAAGCTCTCCAATCAACCAAGCTAGCTTAGAAGATAGAAGAGGTGGAGAAGACCTTCGCTGCAGTAACTAGATTTCTCGATGAGGATCAAAGAGTAGGCATATACAATTTTGGTCGATCTTGAAACATTATACTAAACTTTGGTTTAAGAAGAGATTTACCACCAAAAGATAAGGAGGAGAAGCATGGCAATAAAAAAAGGAGATGAGGTGAAGCTGCATCTTAGTGGCAAACTAAAAGATGGGAAAGTCTTTGCGGCTACTGAGGGTAAAGAACCTGTAGAATTTACAGCAGGAGCAGGTGAAATTCTGCCTGGGATTGATGAGGAAGTCATAGGAATGGAGAAGGATGAGGAAAAGGAGGTTACACTTTCTCCAGAGCAGGGATTTGGAAAGAGAAAAGAAGAGCTAGTAGTAGAGGTTCCTAAAGATAAGTTTGAAGAAAAGACGGTGGAGGTAGGGGAAAAGGTATCCGTAAAAACACAGCAGGGGCGAACGAAGTCAGCTCGAGTTATGAAGATAGGAAAAGATACGGTAACTCTAGATCTAAATCACCCTTTATCTGGTAAAGAAACTCTGTTTAGGATTAGAGTTGTGGATATTAAGTGAAATAGAAAATCATCGATGATTCAGAATGATCTGGTAGGGGGCAGAGGTTCGCGAAACTTAACCTCGGTCAAGGTCTTTCGAGATAGAGGCACCTCTGGGTTTGTTCTAGAAAGAAACATGGGCAATTTGTCCCATGTATACAAGTGAGCCAATTTCAGACTGAGTAGGAAGGACGTGGATAAAAAATTGACAGGAGGATGAGATGAACAAAACAGATTTGGTGGAGCAGGTAAGTGCTAAGACATGGCTAACAAAGAAAACTTCTAGGAAAGCGGTTAATGCGGTAATCTCAGCTATAGCTGAGACCCTGACCTAGAAAGAATAAGGTTACTTTAGTCGGCTTTGGTACTTTCAAAGTGACAAAGAAAAAGGGAACAAGAAAAGTGAATCCTCAAACAGGAGAGATCATTCAGATACCACCCAAAGACGTGCCTAAATTTGTGCCAGGGAAGAAGTTAAGGGAAGCGGTAGGGCAAAATAGTGAGGTTAAATCAAAACGTTGTCTTAATCTTTGAACCCTTCAAAGAGGGGCACCCGTGCAGGCGATTTAAAAGAAGAAGGAACCCTTGGGTAAGAGAAACTGATTAGATCCCTACCAAGAAGATCCTAAGTAAGTTTATGCCGGGAAAGGATTTAGAGGGAGAAAGTGAAGGGAGGTGAGATGAGTTAAGTTAGTCTGTTATTGGCGTGATGGATAACAGAGTACGTCTTCTCCCGGATTCATTCAATATAGAATGAAGCGATTAGATATAAGAGAGACTAAAACCGTCAAAAAGGAGGTAATAACAGAATGATTCCCAAGAACTGTTTAGTCGGCAGGCAATTTGTGAGGATAGTAGGGTTATTGCTCACCTTGAGTCTGGTTGTGGGCATAAGCGTCACCCTGGGCTTGGCCCAAGAGAAGGTGAAGCTTACCTGGAGTGAGTGGTGGGATCAAGAATGGGGAGAGGAAACCATCGATTGGATAATTTCCTCATTTGAGAGGGAACATCCTAATGTTGAAGTAGAGACAGTATTCGTTCCCCATGGCCA
>CAYYHL010000232.1:0-3230 GCA_964471775.1 uncultured Clostridia bacterium | reverse complement strand
ACTCAGGACGGCTGAAGTGTGTGGTAAGGTCTTCGGGGCAAAGTAACGTGCGTGGCTGATGGCAAAAGACCACCAAAGTCCCTCGGGGAGGAAACCTTGACCTTGACTTTGTTCCTAAGCAAGAGAATTCCCCAAAATGATTTGCTACTGTTGTCAATTCTTCTGGATAGCTGTAACGAAATTGTAACCGACAAAGACTATTTTCTGCCCAAAAATGCGTATTTCAGTCTATGCATAAAAAAGGCAAAAACCAAAGCAAATCAGCACTTAGCAAGCTATTAGCAAGATAGGAGGGTTGTTTCTAACCGAGTCCCCGCACCGCTACCAAAACCGCCGCCATATGGTCCATGGACCCTGCCAGAGACACAGATTCTGAAGTCACGATTCCGCTGCAACCGGTGAAATTCGCAAGAGAGGTAAAACATAGTACATTCACTGTGTATTGAATGGCAAAACGATCGTAGAGCCCACAAGAAAATCTGGGTGAGCGGCCCGGCTCGCCCGCATCGAAGCTAGAATCGCCAAAAGAAAGAGCTGGTATGATGAAGATTGCCAGGAGGTGAGAAGTGCAAACGGAGATCAAGATAAGGGAAGTTGGAAATGGTTGGACTATTGTGATTGACGGAACGGAGTGCGTTGCTGATGCTGCTAACCCACAAAAAATAGCCGACATTATTCTAGAAAAGGTGCAGAGGAAAAAGGCTCAGGAGCAAAAGGTTCAAGAAGAAGAGATTCAGGAGGAAAGAATTCAAGAAGGGACGCTGGAGCACCGGCTGGACAACAGTCGCTAAGGATTTTCCGGAAAGAGCCAATAATGGGACAAGGTAGCAGAATCATGGTTGCCACAGGTGAAGAATCTTTGGGCGAGAAGGTGACTTCTGATTCTCACAAGCCCAGCTCAGCGGAAATTCTTTTCATAGACTCAATAACGTTGCCAACATGATCTTTCAAGCTCACCCCCAAATCTTTTGCCCCTTTCTCAATATTATCTCGATCCACTCCCCGGGCAAAAGCCTTATCCTTCCATTTCTTCATAACTGACTTCACAGAAACATCGCCAATGTGCTTTGAAGGACGCACCAGAGCCACGGCTACAGTAAGTCCCGTTAACTCGTCAACCGCATAGAGGGCCTTGTCCAAAAGAGTTTGACGGGGTACCCCGGTATGCTCACCATGCGACAAAATGGCATGGATCATTTCTTCGGGGTATCCTTTTTTGCGCAAAGTCTCAGCTCCTTTAACCGGGTGCTCTCCCAGGGTGGGATACTTCTCATAATCAAAGTCATGAAGGAGTCCGGTGACTCCCCATTTCTCAGGATCTTCCTTAAACTTTCTAGCGTAATCCTGCATAGCTGCTTCCACAGCTAGAGAATGCTTGATAAGATTTTCGCTCTTGGCATATTGCTTCAACAACACATACGCTTCTTCCCTCGTTGGCCAGGACACTTCACCCCTCCTCCCTACTTGCTGGCAGTGCATCATGAGCTTGCCAGTCCATAGTCTCTCCTCTTCTAAGCAGCCTCTTCATACCGGGTTACCCTGAATCGGCGAATTTCCAATTCCTCCTCAGGTACCCCGCCAAGTCCTGCTTTTTGTTTCGCAATCTCTAGCTGCTGCTCAATTCTATCTACTCCCTCCAAATCAGGCAACAAAAGGCCCGTCCGCCATCCTTTTTTGACAATTACGCCATATTTCTTAGGGTTCAGATCATCTTTTGATTTCACCGGCTCGGGTTTATTCAGAACGTCCACAGAAATTTCCAAATCTGCCAGCTCTCCTTCCTCTACGGGAGGAAAACGTGGGTCCTGAGTAGCAGCACTAATAGCGTTCTTTATAATCTCTTCGGCGATGCTTTTCTGAGTGGGAAGAAAGGTGCCAATGCAGCCTCTGAGTCTGCCTTTTTTGTGAAGGGAGACAAAAACTCCTGACTTTCGCTGAAACTCTTTGGGAGGGGAAGGAGAGGAGATTATCTTTCCTTCACGAATATAGCTGTGGATGGTTTTCCTGGCTAGGTTCGCAGGGAATTCCTTGTTTTCCATCTGACACCCCCTTCTCCTGCAACTAAGTCGTCCGCCTCTCGCAAGGTCCGGCACCCCCGTGAGTCACATTTGAGGGAATCCTGAATATGCCCACCCATCACTCCCTCCTGGGGGAACGAGAGCCATTGATATTACTCATCGTGCCGGCTCGAGCATTTCAGCTAAAGCCCTGAGTACCTTTACTCTCTCTTCAGTGGGACGATGAGTACTGAACATTTTGAAGAGAAATCCCCCCTATCAGCTCCATACTCCTCGGTACGGGAAATGGCCATTTGCATAATGAGAGCGACTAAAGGAGCATCTTCAAAGCATTCATACCCTTGTCCCTAGAACATCCCCTTTCTTGAGGGAGTATCCCTTTATGAAATCATAGCCGCTAATGGAGTTTCGGTTAGGAAGCTGGACCTCTTTGATGAGGAGATCCCCGTCACCTCCACTTACCCAAAATCCCTTCTCCTTTTCTATCTTAACAACAGTACCGGGACAAACCTTCTCCGGTTCCTCAGAATCCCTACTGAGGAGTTCCGTCCGCCATATTTTCATCTCTAGCATTTTTGCTCTCACCGTAGCGAGAGTAAAGGCACCCGGGTAAGGATTGAGTCCCCTGACCAAGTTGTGAATCTCCAAACAGGACCTTCCCCAGTCGACTTCAGCCTGATCCTTAGTTATTTTCGGAGCATAACTCGCCTTCTTCTTGTCCTGCTCCAGGAAAGTCGCACGGCCCTCCTTTATCCTCCTCACCGCTTCTTCAAGAAGGACTGCTCCGGCCACCGCCAGCCTTTTCTCCAAATCCTTGGCCGTGTCGGTCAGCTTGATGGGGATCTTCTTCTGCAGTAATATCTCTCCTTCATCCACTCCGGCCTCTATCTTCTGTACCGTCAAACCGGTCTCTTTTTCTCCTTTGATGATAGCCCAGGGAATAGGAGCGGGACCTCTATAACGAGGCAGAAGAGAAGGATGAAGATTGATCGAGCATATTTTAGGAATACCCAGGAAGGAGGGAGGCAGAATCTGACCAAAAGCCACCACCACAACCAGATCCGGCTGGATTGTCCTGACCTCATCAAGAAAGGAGGGATTTTTCACTCTTTGGGGCTGATAAACGGGAATATGATGCTTTTCCGCTAGCCTCTTCACGGCAGAGGGAAGGATTCTTCTACCTCTTCCCACCGGGCGATCGGGCTGGGTCAC
>CAYYHL010000231.1:0-3247 GCA_964471775.1 uncultured Clostridia bacterium | reverse complement strand
TGCATAATCCGGGCCAAAATTTCCACCATTCCGCTTGAAAGTTTCCACTGTTCCGGGCCAAGCTTTCCACCATTCCGGTGGAAAGTTACCAATTTTTAGGACTTTCCCGGAATCTTTAAACCATCCAAAATCATTCAAATCCCTCAGTAATTAAACTATCATCTGCCTTTGAACAATAGAACTCAAAGGAGATGTTATGGCAAGAAAGAGGATTGGTATGAAGAAGATCAGGGAGGTAATACGCCTCAAATCTACAACTAAAATGAGTGATAGACAGATCGCCAGGGCGCTGAATATGTCCCACCCTGTGGTGGCGAAGTATTGGCAAGGTTTTAACTCAAGCGGGCTTCTGTTTGAACAGATCGAAGAGATGGCTGATAGCGAGCTGTTACGGATGGTGGAGAAGCCAAGAATTGAGAAATGCAGCAAATATCAGCAACTCATCCAGTATTTCCCCTATTTTGTGATAGAGCTACAGCGAACAGGAGTGACGCTGCAGCTTCTGTGGAAGGAATACAAGCAGAAGCATCCGGAGGGCTTCCAATACTCCCAGTTCTGCTATCACTTCCAGAGCTGGAAAAATGCCTCTGAGGTGAGGATGCATATCAAGCACAAAGCTGGCGATAAGATGTTTGTCGACTATGCAGGCGACAAACTAACGTACTTCGACCGAAAGAGCGGTAAAGAGATTCCGGTGGAGACCTTTGTGGCAGTGCTTGGGGCCAGTGGATTGACATATGCAGAAGGCTCTGTCAGCCAGGAAAAGGAGGAGTGGATACGTTCGAATGAACGGGCGTTTTGGTATTTTGGCGGCGCCAGCGATGCAATCGTTCCTGACAATCTGTTGAGTGCCGTCAGCCACGCCAACCGCTACGAACCTGAGATCAATCCTGACTTTGCAGAGTTTGCCGAGTATTACAGCACCGTGATCATTCCCGCCAGGGTACGGGAGGCAAGAGATAAAGCGTTGGTGGAAAACGCAGTCAAGCTGGTCTATCAACGCATCTATGCCCCCTTGAGGAACAGAACCTTTTACTCACTGGAAGAACTTAACGAGGCGATCTGGGACCTTCTGGAGGAACATAACAATAAAGCTTTTCAACGCCTTAAGATCAGCCGTAGAGAGCTCTTTGAGAAGGCCGAACAAAAGGCTCTTAAGCCTCTGCCTGCTGAACGGTATCCGATGAAGAGAACTAAGTGGGTGACAGTCCAGTTCAACTACCATGTGGAATTGCGGGAAGACCTGCATTACTACAGCGTACCTCACTACTTGTATCGGAAAGAGCCAAAGACCAAAGTGAAGATGGTCTACGACGATAGGATCGTGGCGCTGTATTACGACAACGTGCGGGTAGCCCAGCACAAACGGGACCGCACACCGAATGGCTATTCAACGAATCCCGATCACATGCCGGAGAACCACCGTGCCTATGCCGAGTGGAGCCCGGGTCGTTTTCAGAGGTGGGCGAGATCTATCGGGGGAGAAGTCGCTCAAGTGATAGAAAAGGTGCTTAAAAGCCGGAAACATCCTGAGCAGGCCTTCAAGGTATGTATGGGTATCTTGAGCATGGCCAAGAAATATGGGGATAAGAGGCTGAATAAGGCCTGTAGGCAGGCGAATCAGTTTGGAACCTGCTCATTCAAACGGATCGAAAGCATGATCAAGCTGGGTTTGGAAGAAGAAAAGCATCCGGAACTGGAGCTGATCTCGGCCATCCCGGATCATGAAAACATTCGAGGGGGTCAGTATTACAGCTGACATTCAAAATATTAAAGAGGAGAGACAGAAATGAACAACAATCAGGCAACAATCAATAAGCTGGAGGCTATGAGGCTTCGTGGGATGGCCAGAGCCTTCCGGGCCACCATGGAGACAGGAGTGAAGCATTCATTCACCCCTGATGAGCTCTTGAGCCATCTGGTGGATACAGAGTGGGAGGACCGGCACAATCGCAAGATTCAGCGGCTGATCAAAGCAGCTCGGTTTCGCTACCCTGCCTCCTTCGAGGAGATTGATTTTGGGCTGCCCAGAAACCTGGACAAGAACATGCTGCTTCGGCTCTCTGATTCAAGCTGGATCGAACGTCATCAGATCGTGCTTCTAACAGGGCCCACCGGTGTGGGAAAATCTTTCATCGCCCAGGCCTTAGGGCATCAGGGCTGCATGTATGGCTTCAAAACAGGTTATTATCCCTGCGCAAAGCTCTTTAAGTACCTGAAGCTCGCCAGAGATGATGGGAGCTATCTGAGAGAGCTTAGTCGGATCCAAAAGCAGGATCTATTCGTTCTGGATGATCTAGGCCTGGAGCCCTTCGATGCTCCCGGCCGGCTCAGTCTGCTTGAGATCCTGGAGGACAGGCTTAGGAGAAAATCCTCGATCATCGTCTCTCAGATTCCCATAAACAGATGGCACGAGGTTATTGGAGATCCGACAATCGCCGATGCTATCTGCGATCGTATCGTGCACAGCGCCTATCGTATTGAGCTGAAAGGAGAATCGGTAAGAAAGATCTATGCCCAAAAGGAACACCGAAAGGAGGCACAATGAGCAGAATCTCGACGTTGGCAGGAAACGGCATCTTGAGGCATGGAAAAACCTCAAAACGCCACGTATGTAACCGCCAGAGAGAAGAGTCTCTTTATCACCGTGATACTATGCTTCGTAGTGGCCCCTCAGCGCGTTTTCTCAAGCCAGATGGTATCTGTATACCCCCCAGATTGAAGTGGTCGTCAGGAATCCACCTGATCCTTGGTAGAGAAGATGTTCGAGACCGATCTGGAAAGATAGTAGGCTTCCAACGCATGCCGTGCTTTACTGCTGCGGGCCTTCTACATCCGTATACCCCGGCACTAACGTTTTCCCCAGGAACCTCTAAGCCTTGTGGAAATGACATGATTGACGCTCATGTGGAAAACCTGGTGGACAGCAAGCTGCCCACAGGTTTCCTACAATCGCTTGGAAAAGTCTCCGACTTTCCCACAATCATTTGGATAACTGCTTCGCAGTTACCCACATTACCACAAAGCCTGCTACTACTATCTTTTTTAATTTTTAGGGAAAGGAGAAGAATGTTTATGAGGAAAATAGTTGATAGGGTGAACATTGTCACACCTGTTATTGTTACGGATCGTCAACTAACTATTGACTCAAAGTTACCACTTTGATATTTATGAATCAGGGATTGGGATGAAGGGTTAAGTGGAAACTTTCCCCCGGAATGGGTGGTAACTTTCACCGGAATATTCA
>CAYYHL010000230.1:0-3276 GCA_964471775.1 uncultured Clostridia bacterium | reverse complement strand
GTTACGGGTTCATCCAGAGGGAAAACGGAGAAGATATTTTTGTTCATTTCTCCAAGATTGAACAGGAGGGATTCAAGAGTCTGGATCAGGGTGACAAGGTTTCCTTCAGTGTTGAGGAGACTGAGCGAGGATTGCAGGCAGTTGAAGTAAATAAGGTAGAGTGAATTTACCCACCTTTTTGACTATCGGACTGAAGTAGAACAAGAAAGAGAAAAAGTGCCCCTGGTAGAGGATTGGTTGTCTTCTCTGCCTCTAATGGCTTGGTTAAGAAGGGAAGAGATTGATTCCTGGACGGGGGCTCTCGCCGCAACGTGAGTTCTCTTACTACCTCTCCTATCTGAAGGGGTAAACATGATGAAGATTGAAGTGAGCGGAATTCATGTCCCTATTCAGGAGGAGGTAGATAAGCATATTCGCAAAAAGGTGGAAAAGCTCACAAAATATCTTGATAGAATCGTATCCGCGAAGGTCATTTTGAAAATGCAAAGAGAAACATACATTACTGAAATCAATGTTCTTGGCAGTAGAACTAGTGTTCATGGAGAGGGAATATCTGAAGACCTGTATGTTTCAATAGACAAAGCTGTGGACAAGGTGAGGAGGCAGGTACGTAAGGTCAAAGAGAAATTGAAATCTCATAAACGTCGCGCAAGATTAGCTCAGGAAAGGATGAGTTTCGAGCATGAGAGCTTACCCGGAGCTCGGTCTGAAGTCATCCACATTACCCGTCAGATTGCCAAACCTATGAATCTGGATGAAGCGGCTATGCAGCTAGATCTTTCCCAGGAAAGATTCTTGGTTTTTCTTAACGCAGCTACCGAACAGGTTAACGTGATGTACAAGATGACCAGTGGTGGTTATGGGCTCATAGAACCCCAGCTATAAAAAGTGTGATAGAGAAAAACATACATTGAACTAACGTGTAAAGGGGGACGAGGTGGACATAAAAGCTTTTCTTGATCCAAAAGCTATCGGGGCAAAGTTGAAGTCTAAGACTAAGGATGAGGTTTTGGAAGAGCTCACTGATCTATTGGAAAAGGCGGGAAAGCTCACCGATCGCAAGGAGTTCTTAAGGGTCATTAGGGAAAGAGAAGAATTGGGAAGTACCGGCATTGGGTACAATATAGCCATTCCGCACGCTCGTTCCACCGGAATCAAAGATCTGACAGGAGCTTTTGGCATCTCCAAGGAGGGAATCGATTTTGACGCTCTGGATAAAGAGCCAGTTTACCTATTCTTCATGTTGGCTGCCCCAAAAAATGCATCCGGCGACTACTTGAAGGCTCTGGCTACCATCTCTCGTCTATTGAGAAATAGGAAATCTCGCCAGGCTCTAATGAAAGCAAGTGCGGTGCAGGAGATAGTTAAGATCATTGAGAAACAGGAAGCTTAAGATCGCCCTCTCATTTGACAAAGGAGTACTCGATTGCGAGCTATGGTATTGGCAGCCGGGCTGGGAACACGCCTCAGACCTCTCACCCATATTCTCCCCAAGCCCATAATTCCTATAGTGAACCGACCTTCCTTGTCCTATTCACTAAGCCTATTAGAAAGATTCGGGATAGGCGAGGTAGTCATAAACCTTCATCACGGGGCCAAAAAGGTAAAAGATTATTTCGCCCGGACAGCCAGGCGGCCTGATGTGCGAGTTATTTTTTCTGAGGAAGAGCATCTCTTGGGTACAGCGGGCGGAGTTAAGAAGATGGAAAACTACTTCCAGGAAACTTTCCTGGTGTTAAGCTCCGACGGAGTAAGCAATATTAACCTGGAGGAAATCCTTGACTTCCATAAACGCAAGAAGGCTTTCTGTACCGTCGTCTTGAAGGAGACGGAGGAAAGGTTCAAATACGGCATTGCCCTGTGTAACGAGGAGTCGAGAATTAGTGAGTTTGTGGAAAAACCAACCTGGGGGGAGGTTTTTTCTAACCAGGTCAACACGGGAATTTATGTTTTTGAGCCAGAAGTTTTTTCTTATATTCCCGAATCTCGCGAGTACGATTTTGGGAGGCAGGTTCTTCCCGCTATGGTAAGAGAAGGGGAGGAGATCTACGGTTATTCTATGGAAGGCTACTGGACGGACGTGGGTAATTTGGAGGACTACCGTGAGGCTCACAAAGATATCCTGACAGGAAAGGAAGGAATTGACATACCTGGCCGCCAGATAAAGGAAAATGTCTGGACGGGGGAGGGAAGCAGAATTTCACCCCAGGCTCGTCTCATACCTCCTCTGGTAATAGGGGAGGGCTGTGAGGTCGAGGCAGGCGTCAAGGTAGGAGGAGGCAGTGTCCTGGGTGATAGGGTGAGGATCAGAAAAGGAGCCTCCCTACGCCAATGCATTCTCTGGGACAGTGTAGTGGTGGAGAAAGGAGCCGAGCTCGATGATTGTATTCTGGCAAGTGATGTCTTCATTCCTCCTGACTTTTCCATGAAGGGAGGGGTGGTGGTACGCAAGGGCCTGTTGGGTCGGTCGCACGATAAATGATCAGGGAGAGGAGTTCTTGATGGGAAAAGAGAGATACTTGTTTACTTCGGAGTCAGTTACAGAGGGACATCCAGATAAGGTTGCCGACCAGATTTCCGATGCTGTTCTGGATGCTATCCTGGAGAATGATCCCCGCGGAAGAGTAGCCTGCGAGACGCTCGTTACCACGGGACTTGTTTTTGTGGCCGGAGAAATCACCACAACTTGCTATGCGGATATACCCGATATTGCCCGCAAGACCCTGAAGGAAATAGGATATACCCAGGCAGCTTTTGGAATTGACTACAAGAGCTGTGCGGTAATTACCTCCATTAATGAGCAATCGCCTGATATTGCCTTAGGTGTGGATAAAGATGGTGCCGGAGATCAGGGAATGATGTTCGGTTATGCTACGACCGAGACCCCCCAGTTTATGCCTCTTCCTATAATTCTGGCTCATAGATTGACGCAGAGACTAGCTGAGGTGAGGAAGAAGAAGATTTTACCTTATCTTCGTCCTGATGGAAAATCTCAGGTAACAGTAGAGTATATCGATGGTACACCCCACAGAGTGAAGGCAGTGGTCATTTCTGCCCAGCACTCCCCGGAAGTGGAGGTGGAGGATATTGAGGATGAGTTGGTGGATAAGGTCATAAACCCGTGCATTCCCGAGGAATATAGGAATGAAGAGATAGCCTACTACATTAACCAGACAGGTTCTTTCAAAATAGGGGGACCTCAGGCGGATACTGGCCTCACCGGTAGAAAAATCATTATGGATACCTATGGAGGAGTGGGTTCTCACGGTGGGGGAT
>CAYYHL010000229.1:0-3317 GCA_964471775.1 uncultured Clostridia bacterium | reverse complement strand
AACAAAGCTCCTTCTGTCTCGCACATCAATACTTTCCTGATAGTATCAAGCCTGATAGTATCAAGACCCTCGTTCTTTTCGCTACACTCCAACAGATCTTCCCAATCTTATCCATAAGGAGACTCAAGGATATTGACAAGGCAATAAGTTATGTTATTCTGCAGATGATTGAAAACCAGGTGGCAAGGGTCCAAAGGCATGAAAAACAGGCGTAGAGCCAGGGAAATAGCCCTCCAAACCCTCTACGAGGCCGACATAAGAGGAGTTCCCTCCCAAAAGGTTCTAGAGAGTATCTTCTCCCGTTACCGATTCAAAGCCGAGGTCAAAGAATTCACGGAAAAGTCAGTCCTGGGAACTTCCCAATACCTTTCCTCTATTGATTTTCTCATCAAAAAATACGCCGAGAATTGGAGTCTGGACCGCATAGCTACAGTAGATCGCAATATTTTAAGATTCGCCATTCATGAGCTACTGCTTGTGGAGGAGGTACCTCCTATAGTCAGTATAAATGAAGGGGTCGAGATAGCTAAGCGTTACGGTGCAGCTGATTCGGGACGATTTGTCAACGGCATCCTGGACAAAATTCGCAAAGAGAGAGAACCGGGTGGGCCTCTCAAATGGAATCACCTCAAGAGCAGGCTACAGACCGATCCCTGTTTAAATGAACTAATCAGATCAAAGATGAAAGAGAAGCTCTGGTTAGTGGGAGGATGTATTAGAGATCTTCTCCTCGGTAAGGAGCCGCAAGATTTCGACGTGATGACTGAAGATCCTGGCTTTTCCACTGCCAGAAAGTTTGCCCGCCAAAAGCAAAAGGAGTTAATTGAGCTAAGTCCCGGGGTGAGAAGACTGCATCTTTCAGAAGGAGAAATCATTGACTTTACCCTGAAGAAGTCTCGTGACCTGGGAGGAGATTTATTTCGGCGGGACTTTACCATCAATGCCCTTGCCCTGGATTTGGATTTCATCAAGGAGGCACCCCTTTGCCTTGTCGATCTTGACACGGGTCTGGAAGACCTTATCAGCGGAAGGATTAAGGTTCTGAGGAAAAGCTCCTTTGATGATGATCCTCTCCGCATTTTGCGAGTTTTCCGATTGGCGGCGGAGCTGAAATTTGAAATAGAAGAGGATACTTTTTCTCTCATCCGCTCCAAGTCTTCCCTAATCCATAAAGTAGCGGGAGAAAGGATAAAGGATGAGCTCTTCCTTATTCTGAGAGATGCAGAATCTCACAGGTATCTGGAGAATCCTTCAGCAGCCCTATTGCTGAAACATATTCTTGGACGAGATCCTTATCTGGACAGACTAAGGAGTCTGGAGGCGCTGCTTCCCGATGTAGAAAAGATAGATAAAGACCTGGAAGGGGAGCTTGCTGTTCATCTGAAAGAGAGAAGTCAGGAAGCCGGAAATCGAGGAGAGCTTTTGAAGCTTGCCGCCCTTACATTCTCACCTGAAGAGGCAAAGACCCGCCTTTCTTCCCTGGGTCGGGAGCTAAAACTCGGCGCCAGGAAAGTAAAGATCCTCAAGAGAATGGAAAAGCTATATCCTCGCCTGGAAAAAGTGATAGCCGAATGGAGGGACCCCTACTCTGTGGCCGAGTTTCTCATTATGGCCAAGAAGGAGACGGTGGAAGTGTGCCTCCTCTTTTTGGTGCTCAATTCAAAAGGAGAAGCTTGTCGATCTTCTACGCTTGAGCTATTGAAAGAGTATTTTGGTAAGGTAGAGCTTATCCTCCATCCTGCCCGCCTCGTTAGAGGAGAGGAACTGATGAAGAAACTGGCGATCTCGGCGGGGCCGGACGTCTCCTTTCTCCTGGAAAAGATCCACCAGGCTCAACTAGTAGGAGATGTCAGAAACAGCAGCCAAGCCTTTGAGTATGCCCGAAAACTTCTCCCTGCTCCTGGCCCAACAAAGAAAGCTTAATTTAGGCCACTTTTGTAAAGATCACCGTCTGAGTCTTTCCGTATTTCTTGGCACATCTGGGGCAGGTAACATACCAGAAGAGGAGCTCCTTGGCTACTTTGCCCTGCCCTTCTACGTACCTTCTAACCTCGCCTATCCACTTTGATGTCTGGCGGTACCCGTTCTCAAAAATCATTGATATGTATCTTCCGGAGAGCTTTGCTGTTTCCAGATCTTCGGCATCTCTCCTGAGGGATAACAAAAGAGTAGAAGAAAACATTGAGTCTTCTTTGGAAAACATCATCACCGGCTCCTCATCCAGGCCCCTGGAAGTAATTTCCTCCGTGGCTTTTCTCACCACCCCTCCAAAATTAATGGGGATGTGGAAAAGACTGTAGTATTTCGTTTTATAGAAAGGTTTCTCCTTCCACTGGACCTCTTTCTTGTCCCAATCCTCTCTCACAAGCTTCGGACAACACTTCTCTTGGGCCATTCCTCTCTCTCCTCAAAGCTTTGCGCTCACATGTTGCGACTTGCTTCTTGCCTTGAAAAAGAATCCAGAGATTCTCACCAAATCTTTCTTCTTTACGTATTTATATACCACACTAAGCCCTAAAAATCGGGACTTCCTTTTTGCAATTCGCAACCGTGAAGGTAGACAATTCTTTCAATTTGTCAAACTTTGACAAATCTTCGTTCAGGTCTTCTATCCTTTTTTGTCTTGCTTGAGGCTAGCTGGATCTATGGACTAAAGAGAAAACATGAGATAAGGACGGATTTTCTGCTTAAGCTAAGCTTTTTGCCGCCTTCACAATATCTTTTTCATTGGGCAAAAAGGCTTTTTCGAGAACCAGCGATGAAGGAGGAGGAGTGTTGGGGGCACCTACTCTTATTATGGGACTGTCAAGATAATCAAAGGCTTTTTCCTGAAGCTCGGCCGCAACTTCTGCCCCAAAACCCATGAACCTGACAGCCTGATGAACTACTAAGGCTCTGTTGGTCTTCTTGATGGAGGCGATTAGAGTGTCGATGTCGAGAGGATAGAGACATCGAAGGTCAATGACCTCGGCCTCTATTTCTTCCCTGGCAAGCTCTTCGGCCGCTCTCATGGCAATTGGTACCATAGCGGACCAGGCAATGATGGTGACGCTCTTCCCATTTTTAGCGGTAGCAGCCTTCCTTTTTATGTTTGCCTTTCCTAAGGGAATGAGATAGTCCTCTTTGGGAACCTTACCCTTTCCCATGGGGTGCTCATATAGATTCTGATGTTCTATGACGATCACTGGATTATCGTCTCTAATAGCCGCCCTTAGGAGGCCCTTTGCCTCGTAAGCATCCGAGGGTAAGACAACTTTCAAGCCTGGGAAATGTGCCAGGAGAGCCTCAAGACTCTGGGAGTGTTGGCCTGCATATCC
>CAYYHL010000228.1:0-3318 GCA_964471775.1 uncultured Clostridia bacterium | reverse complement strand
ATTTGGGTATTTGGGGATGAACCTTTCTATAGAGGCAGTCTTTCGTCTACTCTTCGGTTTTTTTCTGGTTTATGTGGGAATAGGAGTACTAGGAGCTACAGGAGGTATTACTCTGGGTTTTGTTATGGCTTTTCTAGCGGCTTTTCTCCCTCTGAGGTCTTTTCTTAGGAAAAGAAATAAATCAGAAGTTAAGATAAACTTCAAGGAAATTCAGGGCTATTTCTGGCCTGTTTCCTTGGCTCTCTTGTGTTTTGCTATTCTCACCAACGTTGATGTTGTCTTTGTCAAACATTTCTTCAGTCCCTTAGAAGCTGGATACTATTCAGTCCTGGCGGTAGTAGGGAGAGCTTTGTTGTCGGTAGCCATAGCATTTTCTGTGACTATGTTTCCCAAAGTATCAGAACTGCATATTAGAGAAAAGGACCCTTCTTCCACATTAAGAAAGAGTCTGTTTATATGCTTTTTGGCTTGTGGCGTAGGAATTGTTATCTGTTTTACCCTGCCAGATCTTATTATTCTAACTATATTTGGCCGGGAATATCTCCCCATTTCTCCTCTTTTAAGAATATTCCCCATAGCTATTACTCCCTTGGTTTTGAGCAACACATTGATTCACTATAACCTGGCCAGACATTCCACTGGTTTTCTTTATTCTCTTGTCCTTGGGGCTGGTCTGTATGTGGTTATGCTCTCTTTGTTCCACAACTCATTAGGGCAGATAATTCTGGTTTTGGGGGGAGTTGGCTATTTGGTCTTTGCAATGAATCTTGGTTCAATCTTCTTGCCATTCGGCGAGCGGGTTAGACAGAACCGCTCTGAGAAACTAGGATGTGGAGAGTAAATATACATCTTTTGCTCTTTTTCTATCTTTGGAGTGTAGATTAGTTGTGACTGCATAGGGGCAGATACAAAAGATGAGAGTTTCAGTGATAATCTGTGCTTATAACGCCAGTAAGACTATAGATTTGTGTCTTAATAGTATTCTAAAGCAGGATTTTCCCGATTATGAGGTCATTGTAGTGGATGATGGTTCCAGTGACAATACCAGAGAGAAAGTCAAGAAGTATCCGGTACAATTGGTCAGTAACGTCCATGGAGGGTCCTCTGCAGCAAGAAATGCTGGATTCAAGGCAAGCAAAGGAGATATTCTCGTTTTTGTGGACTCCGATTGCGTGGCAAAGAAAGATCTAATTGCGAAGTTGATCGAACCTCTGAAGAATCCAAAAATTGGGGTGACCCAGGCCTGGTGGGAGGTAGCAAACGAAGACAAATTGGTTTCTACTCTTATCTTCAAGACATACGAGTATTTCACACGGAATCTCAAGTATCCAGATTTTCTTTGGACGTACTGCTTCGCAGCGAAGAGGGAAGTGCTTCAAAAATTGGGTATGTTTAACATAGTCTGGAAAAGAGTTGAAGACACAGATTTCTCCTACAAAGTTATCAAAGAAGGCTATAGAATATATCTGATGAAAGAGGTGAGGATAGCGCATTTTTTTCGAGAAACGCTCCTTGCTCATTTAAGAGTACATACCATAACAGCAAGAGAGAAATTTCTGTATGTGAACAAAACCAAGAAATTTATGGATCAGCGAGCCAATCTTGTTGAGTATATGAAACTGGGGACTCATGCTCTAATGCTGTTGAGTATCTTTTTCATTCCCTTGAGTTTCATGCCCTTTCTAGTTCTGCTGCTGTTGTCTTTAGTGAGCCACTTGCCCATGGCCTTTTGGGCTATGAAAGATAGTTGGAAGTATATTCTGATCGTGCCTTTTGAGTTTGTTACCAAACTCTCTTGGGTTGTGGGATCAGTAGCCGGACTGGTACCCCTTCTGACTGGAAATGGAAAAGAACCTGAGAATAAGCCAGTATCCAGTAGAGAAAAAGAAATTACGATGAAGTAAGCTAGACTATGCTCAGAAGAGTTCCTCAAGAGCTGCTTGATCTTTATTCTGAACTGGAAGCTGCCACCATCTGGTATGTTTGTCTTCGCTGGCGCCTGTGTCCTTTTGAGCAAATCGCCCGGCATGTCCCCCTGAAAGGGACTATAGTTGACGTGGGCTGTGGTTATGGTCTACTCTGTAACTTATTAGCCTTAACATCACAACAGAGAGACGTTATTGGTATAGATCTTTCTCCAAAAAGGATCACGGCGGCTCAAAGAACGGAAAAGGAAAGAAAGAACATTAAATTTCTCCTTCAGGATGCTAATAGTCTAAAGCCAGAAAAATGCGATGTTTTACTTATGTCAGATTTCTTACATCATATTTCCTATCAGCGTCAGGAAGAACTTCTAGCTTTGTGCTACCAGAAGCTCTCAAAGAACGGACTCTTAATTATAGAGGAAGTGGACGACAAACCATTCTGGAAATATCAGTCCAACATTATTGTGGATGGACTTCTTAATTTGGGTCGGAGAATATATTTCAGGAATTCTTCGGAGTATTTGAGACTATTATCAAGAATTGGCTTTGAGGTAAAGGCAGAAGTAGCCCACAAGGGTTTACCTCTTTCCGATATTCTTTATCTATGCAAGAAAAAGTAGCAATATTTCTCTTGTTTGGGCAACACTAATAAACTGTTGAGATAGCTGGACCCAACGGAGAAAAAAGGGATTTAGTATGAGGAAAGAAATGTTTCAATATCTGAACAGTACAGATTTTTCCATTCTCTGTTTCTTAGTGTTTCTTTCTTTTCTTATTCGGGCCCTTTCCCTCCACTTCTTTCATTTTATTGCTTCGGGTGGTGGTTCGGCTGATAGTGTTGCTTATGCCATCGCGGGGAAAAACCTTTTTTCTGGGAAGGGTTTTTCCTATCAGGGAGCTGTTGAGTTGGTTCATCCTCCAGTTTATCCCCTTTTAATTGGTTTTTTTTGGCTGTTGACTAATAACTTAGAATTTTCCGGTCAGGTAGTCTCAGTCATTGCTGGAGGCTTACTGGTTATTCCTGTTTATTATTTTGCAAAAGCAGTATACGGTAGACGAGTGGGATTGCTCTCAGCTGGCTTTGTTGCAATTTGCCCCGTACTGGTATATGGGTCTACAGAAACATTTTCTGAATCCCTTTATACCTTATTCCTAATCAGCAGCGTAGCTCTTGTCTGGAAGGCTTTATCGAGCAGGAATCTTCTCTGGATATCTCTTGCCGGTTTGACGACAAGTCTTGCGTTTTTGACCCACCCTTTAGGTTTTCTTTTTGTACCTATCTTTTTGGTTTTTCTCTTCCTCTCACCTCTCTTAATTCGAGCTACTACTTTGAAATTAGTTTCCAAGAAAGCCATTCTCTTTCTTTTGTTTTTCGTTATACTCTGTCTGCCCT
>CAYYHL010000227.1:0-3334 GCA_964471775.1 uncultured Clostridia bacterium | reverse complement strand
CTATCTTTCGCACAGCAGCAATAAAATCTCCTACCCGAAGATTCTCAGCTTTAGTTTCAACAATCTCTCCCTTCCCATTTATCCTGAATACCTTATGAGAAGGAGTAACCTCGACCGAACGTCCGCTTCTTGTCTTAATGCCAATAACAGAATCAGTTTTTCCTTCATAAAAAATAGATGAATTGGATCCTTCGATCTTGTTTGTGTTCATAGAGAAAAGAGAAAGCGAAGGATTAATTTCAATTATTGTCTCTAGGCCATTTGTCTCTGATTTCCCTTCTTCTAAGCACTTTCTATAAAGTTCCTCCATAGTAAAAAGAGTCCCATCACCAAGAATCACCGGAGTTTGGCCAGAGACGCATTTGCCGCTTCCAAAGGGTCCTGGAATACAGGCGGTTCCTCCCTTGGCGATGGGGAAAAAGGTGTCGATGACCCTCTGGCCGGTGATGAGAGGCTCTTGGGGTTCCAGCTGTTTTTGGTAAGGCCTCATCTTTCTTACTGGCCAGGTCTGAAGCATGGAGACATTCCCCTCTTTGCCCTCACTATCTACAATCACGGCGATGCTGTCCTCCACCCTGGCTTTGCCCGAGTGGATCCTCTCGACTGTCCCCTCTACCCCGAAAGGAACCATAACACGATGCTCAATAATCTCCGTCTCTTGAACTACTCCCAGAATATCGCCGGCACTGACCTCATCGCCCTTTCGTGCCTTGGGTTTGAAATCCCATTCTTTCTTCCTATCAACGGCTTCCAGGGTAACTCCTCGGGTAACAAAATCCCCCATCCGTGCTCTAATGAGATCCAAGGGGCGCTGGATTCCATCGTAGATATTGCCCAATACTCCGGGGCCTAGTTCTACTGATAGAGGACCATAGGTCGATTCCACAGGCTCGCCCGGTTTTAGTCCCCCTGTTTCCTCGTATACCTGGATGGATGACCTGTTTCCTCTTATCTCCAAGATCTCGCCGATAAGTTTTTCCTTCCCCACCCTCACCACATCATACATCCTGGCCCCAGGAATGTCTTCCGCCACCACCAAGGGTCCAGCGATTTTAACTATTCGACCTACCTCAGTCATTTCAGAATCCTCCATTCAGCTTACTACAAGCAACGTCCGAGTTATTCTTCTACCTTCACTCTATTTCTTGCTCACGATAACACTATCGATTATCCCGTAATCCTTGGCTTCCTCCGCTGTCATATAGAAGTCTCTATCTGTGTCGCGTTCGATCTTTTCTTTACCCTGACCGGTGTGCTTGACAAAAATGTCGTTCAGTCGATCTTTAGTCTTGAGGATTTGTCGGGCCTGAATGCCTACGTCAGTTGCCTGCCCTCTGGCTCCGCCCATGGGCTGGTGGATAAGGATATTGGCGTTAGGCAGACTGTACCTTTTCCCACGGGCTCCAGCGCATAGGAGCAGGGCCGCGGCGCTGGCCGCCTGCCCCATGCAGATAGTGGACACATCTGGTTTTATATACTGCATGGTATCATAGATAGCCAGCCCCGAGGTAACCAGTCCTCCCGGGGAGTTGATGTAAAGACTGATATCTTTCTTAGAATCCTGAACCTCAAGAAAAAGCATTTGAGCAATCACAGTATTAGCTAGATTATCATCAATGGGTTGTCCAATGAAGATTATCCGATCTCTTAAGAGCCGAGAATAAATATCATAGGCCCTTTCTCCCCTGGCTGTTTTTTCTACTACTATGGGAATCAAAGCCATTTTCCTCTCCTTTTATTCTTGACAGTGAATTTATGACCCTATTTTAGCTTCCTTGTAGAGAAAATCAAGAACCTTCTCCTCTCTCATGCGGGCCGCCAAAACTTGCAGCTGACCCTGCCCGGCCAACTTCTCCTTCAATTTGGTCATCTTCTCCTCATTCTGAGTGCCTTTGACAGAGGCTCTTAGTCTCTCTTCTATCTCCCCCTTGCCCACCTCAATTTTCTCTTTATCAGCGATCGTCTCCAGAGTAAAGTAAGTCTTTAGATCCTTGGTGATCTGAGAAGCGAGATCACCTTTTAGATCCTTCTCACTTGTCTTCCTCTGGCTGAGGTACTCAGAAAAAGAGAGACCCTGGGTCCCCAATCGGTCCTTAAGTTCAGCAATCTTCTCCTGAGTCTTTCTTTGCACCAGACGAGGGGGAACCTTCATCTGCGTAGACTCAACAACTCTCTCGACTATGGCCTGGCGTATTTGCTTCTTTTCCCAATTTTCTTTGGCCTCTTTGAGTCTTTCTCGGAAATATTTCCTGGCTGCCGCGAGACTATCAAACTTAAGCTTCCTGGCGAATTCATCATCGAGAGGGGGCAATTTCTCCTCCTTTATCTCCTTCAAACTCACCTTAAAGGTGACTTTTCTTCCCGCGAATTCTTTTCGCGAGTCATCCGCAGGAAACTCAACCGCTATCTCTTTTTGCTCGTGCTTCTTCAGCCCCATCAATCCCTGAGAGAAGGAAGGAGGGAAGAGGGAAGAGCCTGCTTGATAGACAAAGTTCTTCTGAGGACCGCCCCTTATCTCCTTTCCTTCAGAAAAAGCCTCCCAATCTATGATGAGCCAATCATTCTCCCTTACTCCCCGCGTCCCTTGGATGGGGACATAGGTAGCGTAGTTTTTCTGATACTGCTCTAACACTTTGGTGACTTCGTCCTCAGTGATCTTCACTTTGTTCCCTTTGACCTTCACTGCCCTATATCTACCCAGGTCTATTTTCGGTTTGGTGATTAGATTCATCTTCAGGACTAACGGCTGATCAGGAGAAAACTGAATTATCTCTAACTCTGGTTCCACCACCGGGACAAGTTCGTATTGACTCAAGGCTTCTCGATAGATTTCGGGATACATCTTCTTCATAGCTTCCTCTTGCAAGACTCCTTGTCCAAATCGCATCTCAAAGATCCTGCGAGGAATCTTGCCTTTTCGAAATCCCGGCACCCTCACCCCTTTTGCAAGTCTTCGGAATGCCAGAGAAAGCTCCTCTTTTACCTTCTCTTTGGGCACTTCTACCTTCAGGCTGACCTCAGCCCCTTGTTTTTTTTCCATCACCACTTGCATTGATCTTGCCTTTCGGTACCTCTGGTGCGAGAGGCGGGACTCGAACCCGCATGAGTTTCCTCACTAGATCCTAAATCTAGCGCGTATACCGATTCCGCCACTCTCGCTTATGGTAGATGCTACTTCTCTGGCTCAGCCTAACCAGAGAGCTCACCCTAGATGGCCTCGTCCTTTCAGAGAATCAGGGGTATGCTTAATCTATGTGAAGGGAGCGGGAAACGGGATTCGAACCCGCGACCCTCACCTTGGCAAGGTGATGCTCTACCACTGAGCTATTCCCGC
>CAYYHL010000226.1:0-3344 GCA_964471775.1 uncultured Clostridia bacterium | reverse complement strand
GGGGGGGAGCCAAATTTTGACACCCCTTCCTTTATCAAAGAGGCAGCCATTCAAGCTTTGAGGGATGGCTTCACCAAATACACTCCCGTGGCAGGGATTCCGGAATTGATTCAGGCTATAAGGGATAAATTCAAAAGGGACAATAGTTTGAGCTATTCCAGCTCTCAGATCATGGTGAGCTGTGGGGCTAAAGAGGCTCTATATAACGCCTTTCAGGCAATCTGTAATCCGGGAGACGAAGTGATCATTCTCTCCCCCTACTGGGTCTCCTATCCGGAGCAGGTCAAGCTTGCCGGAGGCATCCCCGTTTTTGTCTCCCTCGATTTTCGGGGAGGACTGAAGCTGGAGAAAGACGAACTTCGCCAGGCTATGTCCCCCAGAACTAAGGCGATCATCGTAAATACTCCCCACAATCCCACCGGAGGTACTTTTAGTTTGGAGGAGCTTAAGGGAATAGCCGAACTTGCAGTCACTCAAGATCTTTTGGTTATTGCCGATGAAATATATCAGAAGCTAATTTATGAAGGTACCCACGTGAGCATCGCCTCCCTGGGAGAGGAGATGGGGAAGAGGACCATAACCATCGATGGTGTTTCCAAGACCTACAGTATGACGGGATGGAGAATTGGATATGCAGGGGGACCCGAGGAAGTCATTGGGGGAATGAAGAAAATACAGAGTCAGTCCACGTCTTGTGCCAATTCTATAGCCCAGAGGGCGGCTCTAAAGGCTCTCCTCGGACCCCAGGATGATGCGGAGAAAGCAAGGGGGGAGTTCCAGAAGAGGTGCCAGGTCATGCTGGATAGAGTAAGCCAAATAGAAGGGATAACTTGTCCCCGACCTCAAGGGGCTTTTTATGTTTTTCCCGATATCTCTTGCTTCCTGGGGACTCATGACGGGGGTTGGATGATACGAAACTCCGTGGATCTAGCCAGGTATTTGCTTGAAAAAGCAGAAGTGGCCACGGTACCTGGCTCTGCTTTTGGGGCAGATAGCCACTTGCGTTTGTCCTATGCAGTCTCTCTGGATGAAATTCACGAAGGAATAGATAGAATAAAAGAGGCGTTAGGTAATTTGCAAGGATGAGGAGAGGATCTGTGGATATGACCATCACCGAGAAGATTCTGGCTGCTCATTGTCAAAGAGAGGAGGTTGAGCCGGGAGAGTTTATCCAGGCCGACGTTGATATCCTTTACGGTAACGATGTTACTGCTCCTTTGGCCATAGAAAAGTTTAGAGAGTGGGGAGCGGACAAAGTCTTCGATCGGGAAAGAATTATTCTGGTACCCGACCACTTTGCTCCCAACAGGGACATAAAAGCTGCCGAGCAGTGCAAGGTTTTGAGGGAATTTGCCCGCGAGCACAAGATCAAGAACTATTTTGAGGTCGGAAGGGCAGGAATAGAACATGCCTTTCTTCCGGAGCAAGGATTTGTCCTCCCTGGAGACCTCATTATTGGGGCAGATTCTCATACCTGTACTCTGGGAGCTCTGGATGCTTTTGCCAGTGGGGTAGGGAGCACTGACCTGGCAGCAGCGATGATTACAGGTAAAGTCTGGCTTAAAGTCCCGTCTACCCAGAAGTTTATTTATAGAGGCAGGCTTGGCCCTTGGGTTAGCGCCAAGGATCTTATTCTTCATACTATCGGGGATATCGGAGTGGAAGGAGCCTCTTACCAGGCCATGGAATTCGCCGGGGAGACCATTTCTCATCTTTCAATGGAGGGAAGATTCACCCTCTGTAATATGGTTGTGGAGGCAGGGGGAAAGAATGGGATTATCGAGCCTGACAAGGTTACTTTCGATTACCTGAAAACTCGAACTACTAAAGACTATCGAGCCTACCAGAATGATCCAGGAGCAAGATACAGTCAAACAAGAGAGTATGATGTGAGCCGTCTGGAACCTCAGGTGGCCCTTCCACCTTTGCCTTCCCACGTTAAAGGAATCTCTCAGATTGATCATACGCCCTTAGACCAGGTAGTCATAGGCTCATGCACTAACGGGTGGCTCGGGGATCTGAGGCTTTCCGCTACAGTCTTGAGAGGAAGAAAGGTTCATCCAGAGCTGAGAGCATTGATTTTCCCCGCTACTGTGTCTATCTATCTTCAGGCTATGAAAGAGGGTCTTATAGAGATTTTTTTGGAGGCAGGGGCCGTGGTGAGTTCTCCTACCTGTGGTCCGTGCTTGGGAGCTCACATGGGAGTACTGGGAGAGGGAGAAGTGGCCCTAGCCACCACCAATCGCAATTTTATCGGCCGAATGGGGCATCCCAAGAGTGAGGTGTATTTGGCTAACCCGGCCGTAGCAGCCGCTTCTGCCGTCAAGGGGAGAATCGCGAGCCCAGAAGAATTGGAATAGCTGCAAGTCCAGATAAGAGGGGACAGTCAAGCTCAAAGAGAAGCGACCAGTAACTGAAAGAGGATTTGGGGAAAGGCAACCCTGGGTTTTCTCGATACCAGTAGGAAAGTATTGATGTGCGAGATAGAGGAAGCTTTGTTCTTGCTAGCTTCGAGGCACATTTTTCTGAAGTGACATTGGGGACATGCGTGCCGTCGAAGACGGGAAGAGGGTTCCTGTGGAGCACGGGAAAATCGTGCTGCGTATTCTTGACACAGGGCAGTGGATATGTTATTATAATGAGGTAGGATCTGGTAAGGAGCAAAAACACAGGATAAGGGCGAGATAAGCTCCGAAAGGAGGTGAACGGAGAGGGGTCCTTTACTACCTAAAGAAAGGGGGGATCATAGAAATGTTGCCGAAAGGAGACCTGAGAGGAGTGTGGAGGGTAGGCTTGGTGGCGTGCATGGTATTTTCACTCATGCTGCTGGCGACAGTGCCCCTGATGGCACAGGAAAAGTCTTTGGAGAAACAGCTTGAGGAAGCCAAAGCGGCAATCGAGGATCAGGAATGGGTAATTGGGCAATTGGAGAAGAACTTCTTCAAAGTTGTAGCGGAACTAAACGAAGAACTTGATTTTCTCAGAGCCTTGAGTAGTAAGCAACTAGATGAGATAGAGTCGTATCTGAAGGAGATGGAGTCGCTTAGATTGGCCAGCCAAGAGCAGGCGAAAAAGCTAGCCCAGGTTGAAGCCCAGAGAGATAGGCACGCGAAAAGAGCTGGCGAGCTTGATGCGAGTATCAAAGAAAAGGCGGCAGAAATAGCCCAGCTCGAGGCAGGAGTTAGAGAGAAAGAGGCAAAAGTAGCCCAGCTCGAGGCAGGGGTTAGAGAGAAAGAGGCAAAAGTAGCCCAGCTCGAGGCAGCAATCAAAGAGAAAACAGCAGAGCTAACCCAGCTTGAGGCCCAGAGAGCTGAGCAGGCAAGAAGACTCAGTGAACTCGAGGA
>CAYYHL010000225.1:0-3350 GCA_964471775.1 uncultured Clostridia bacterium | reverse complement strand
CCTTCCGATTCATACCCTGCTCGTCTCACACAATTCTCAATATTCCCTCGCCAGGCCGAGGAAGCAGTAACCACATGGACTCCCACTCCCAGATGAGTCCCCTTCATACCGATGGGCTGTTTCACCAGATTCTGCCCATCAATAAGGAACTGCTGGGGAAGAACATGGATAATTTCCCTGTCAGGGGGTAGGACCAGCTGAGAAGCCTCTTTCATCACCTGCTCCACATCTTTAGCTGTTACGGTTCGATCCTCTCCGGTGATTTTCACAAAGCCGCGACTGTCCTGGGCCAGAATGTGATCTCCGGCAATACTTACCCACACCCGTGAGACTTTCAAACCAGCGTCGAGTTCGGCCAATGTCACGGCTTCTTTTACTGCCTGTGACGTCTCTTCGATATCGGTGACCACACCTTTGCTCACGCCTCGGGAAGAAGACCTTCCCACACCAAGGATCTCAAGGCGTCCTTCCTCATTCAGCCGAGCCACCAGAGCACATATCTTCGTGGTTCCGATGTCCAATCCCACGACCAAATCATCCTTCAATGGCAAAACCTCTAGGAGTTCTATTCATAACCTACCACAATCCGCTCTCTAAAACGAAGATCTACGTACTTGATTCTACCGTCCTTCTTTTTGGCATCTGCCAGGACCAGTGGTAAGTAGTCAACATAATCGAAATAACCGTCCTCGGTCAGATAAACCTGAGGGCCCTTCTCCAAATCACCCACTATGGAGTTCTCATTGGCAATATTAAGTCGCTCAAGAGGCAGTCCCAATTCTTCAAAGCTGGCAAGAATCTTGACTCCCAATTCAATTTTCTCTGTTTGATCGGGGGAGACACCAGAGCCCGTGATCAACGGTAGATCCTGTTTCTTGGCGGCTTCTCCTATAACTACTCCCTCCTCATCGACTTCCCATAAATGGGCTCGCTTCTTAAGATACGCAAAGGGCACCCTTTCCTGGACTAAGATGAGAAGGGTCGAAGGAAAAACCCTTCTTACCTCCGCTTTCTTGACCCTCGATGCCTGGGCTATTCTTCTGGATATTTTTGTCAAATCTACCCGGAAGATGGACCTTTGTTTGGGAATAGCAGCCTGCTTCAATATAGTGTCTTTAGAGAGTTTCTCTTGGCCCTCAACCTCAATCTTGGTAATACAAAAGTAAGGAAGGGTCAAAACGAACCATGCGATGACTGCTCCCAGGCTAGTTAGGAGAATTAATAAGGCGAGACGTTGTGTTTTTCGGCGAACTCTTCTTCGGTGAGATATCAAAGCCTTTCTGTTGGCCAACCTCATCCCTTATTGCCATTCTCTCTGGTGAAGAGAGGCGCCTTGCGCCCACAGCACCGGTTAGTCTGCCATTGGGAGGTCTCTTGATTAAGGAAAAAGAACGAGGAGACCGCAAGAATCTGTTCAAGGAGTATCCTGGGGCGAGGGAGGGGAATTTCTTAAGAATTTCCCGACTATTTCCCTGCCCTTCTCAGGGCCGACTTGACTATGTTGTCCACCAGCTCAGCGAAGCTTAATCCTTCGGCATTGGCTGCCATGGGCAGCAAACTCTTCTCCGTCATCCCAGGTATGGTGTTGACCTCCAGAATGTGGGGTACTCCTTCCTTAAGTATCATATCTACACGGGCGAAGTCGCGGCACCCCAGGGATTCGTAGGCTCTGAGAGCTGCTTCTTTTATCCTGACAGATTCCTGATGGCCGATAGGAGCAGGAACAACATGTTCGCAAAACCCTTCAGTATACTTGGCCTGGTAGTCAAAAAGTTCTCTCTTAGGTATGATCTGTATAATGGGCAAAGGCCTCGGCTGAGGATCATCTATTATACCTACAGTAACCTCCCTGCCTTCAACATATTCTTCCAATAGGGCAGAGAGCCCATCGTATTGGAAAGCCCTCTCTAAAGCTCTCTTGAGCTCTAATCCATTCCGGCCTCTAACCAAGCTCACTCCCAGGGTAGAACCGGATCGGGCTGGTTTGACTACGAGAGGAAAAGAAAGGCGGCAATCCAGGGGAGTCTTTCCGTCTCTGGTGACTCCCTGAAAGCGCGGCAAACATAGGTTTTCAGACGAGAATACTTTTTTGGAACTTACTTTATCCATGGCCAGGGCGCTGGCCAATACTCCTGAGCCGGTGTAGGGAATCCGAACTAACTCTAACCATCCCTGGATACTGCCATCCTCTCCGCACAACCCATGCAGAGCAATGAAGACCATATCAGGTTTCTCCTTAGCCAGTCGATCAAAGAAATCACTACTCCGGCTATCCAGGCTGAAGACGGCATAGCCTGCTTCCTCCAGTCCCTGCTCTACAGCTTTTCCACTCTTCAGGGAAATCTCTCTCTCTGGAGAAATTCCTCCTTTGAGGACGCACACCCTTATCTTCACCTCAAATAATCTCCAATTCAGGCTCCAAGGTGATGCCAGAGCTTGCCTTAACCCTTTCTCTTACCATATCTATGAGTTTTATTACGTCTCCGGCTGCGGCCTTTCCTTTGTTAACGATGAAATTCGCATGCTGCGTGGAAACCTGAGCGTCTCCTACCCTCATCCCTGAGCATCTCGCTCTCTGGATAAGCAAGCCAGCCGAACACGAGGGTGGGTTCTTGAATACGCAGCCAGCCGAGGGAAGAGAAATAGGCTGACTCCTCATTTTTTTATCCTTTGCTTCCCGGAGACGAGAAATAATCTCTTCCTTTCTTCCTGCAGCGAGGGCTAACTTCACCTCTGTTATGATCCAGTCTTTCTTGACCAAAAAAACGCTTGTTCGATAGCCAAAGAGGATATCCTTCCTGGGGACAGTGAAATCACCGGTGCTATTGTCCAGTGCCCTCACCCACATCACCCGTTGTCCAAGATCTTGTCCAAAAGCACTGGCATTTCTGGCTATAGCTCCTCCCACGGTTCCAGGAATTCCCACCAACTGTTCCAGACCTGAGAGCCCCTTTTGAGATGCGAAATCAATAAGGGTGGATAGACTCAGTCCTGCACCCACCGTTATCCCATCTCCCTTATTCTCCATCTTGATTCTGGCGAATGAGCTGCCTAACTTGACCACCACCCCCTTGAATCCTTCGTCTCTTATGAGCAGTTTGCTCCCGTTGCCTATAACCAGGAAGGAAAGGCCGCTATCCTTGCAAAAGGAAATGACTGTCTTAAGATCTTCCAGATCCTCGGGAACCACATAAAGGTAAGCCTGTCCCCCTATTCTCAGAGAAGTCAACTCTTTCATGGATTGCTGAGCAACTACTCTGCCCCTGATTTTCAAGCCCCTCGTCTCTTTGATCTCCATTGACTCCTCTCTCCCTTGCTGCTTATCCTGCCCAGGACAGTCTCGTAATTCT
>CAYYHL010000224.1:0-3363 GCA_964471775.1 uncultured Clostridia bacterium | reverse complement strand
AAAGCGATTCATTTCTTTCGTCATTACCTTTTTTCTCTATTTCTTCCTGCCCCTCGGTTCCCTGACAATCGCAGGGGGGGAGCAAGGTGAGAAACTGAGTATCTTCGGCTTTGAAGGGATGCTTCAGGAAATGGAGGTGCCCAGTGCTATCTCCAAGATCAAGAAGCTGAAGATAGGTCAACCCCTGTTTTTGAAGGAGTTGGAAGCGGTTGAGAGCTATGGGATCGATTCGTGCCTGGGCGGGGTTTTGCAAAGGGGGAAGGATCAGGTCCGGGTATTCAAGCTCAAGTTCGAATCGGAGGAGAAGGCGGTCGCCAGCATCAATCTGGAAATGGGAGAATCGCCTCATGGGACTCGGCCTCCTCTCATAATCGAAGATCCGAGGAACTGTAGGAATCCTCACTTCGGGCTCTTTTTCGACGGGACGTATTGGTCCGGTTTCAGGAGGGCAAAGGATGTCCTTGCCCTCATGAGGGGGGCCGTGTCACAAGAGGATTTCTTTCACATTATGGAGAAGGTGATCCCGGTTAGAGGCGTCAGCGCCACGACGACGAATAGGCCTATCAAAATCGGTCTCATTGGGACCTTTAGTGGCCCCTTGGAGATCCAGGGGATTGATATGAGAGACGGCGCCCTGCTTGCCCTGGAAGAGGCCCGCCAGATAAAAGAGATGAGGGGTCAGTCCTTTGAGCTGATCATGGCCGATGACAGGGGGGACGCCCAGGAATCCATAAAGCAGACTAAGAGGTTGATCGAAAAGGAGAAGGTCTCCGCCATACTGGGCCCTGTCAATAGCACCTGCGCATTGGCCCTGGTTCCGGTTGTGACCAAGGCCAGGATACCCATGATCACCCTATCCACTCTGCCAGAGTTAACTCAACCCCTACGCAGGTATGTTTTCAGGGGAACTATCTCTGACGATGATCTAGGCAAGCTCATTGCCGACTACACAAAGATCATTCTCGGGGGCGACAGGATTGCGCTTTTATATGAAGATTCGCCTTATGGGAAGGCGGGTATGGATGCAGTGAGGAAGAGGCTCAGAAGGGTTGGGGTGGAGCCCGTGGCAGAAGAGGGCTATGTCTCAGGGGACATAGATTTCAGTGCCCAGATGGCCATATTCAGGCAGGCGGGGGCAAAGAACATTATCATCTATGGCACGATGATGGATGCACAGACCGTCATGCAGTGGATCAGGACCTCTGGGCTTGATGCAAAGGTCATTGCCTCCTCAGGCTGGGCATCAGCTCATCTATTGCCCACGGTCCCAAGGGGATTGGATGGTGTGGTCGTTGCCGGGTACACTCACGTGGTACCTGATTCGATAGTTTATTTGGGGCCAGCCAGGATTGTCTTGAGCCCCATCGCGGGTGGTCACTATCAGGTAGTGACGGGGGACCTGGATACTGATATGTTCCCTGCATGGACACCCTTCTACAAGGCCTTCAAGGGAAAATATGGGCGCAAACCAGACTTGATTGCCGGCTATGCCTATTCCAACATGCTCTGCCTCCTGGAGGCGATGAAAAGGGTTCAATTCGACACGGTGAAGATCGTAGAAGGATTGGAGGCAACCGAGAACTTCCAGACCGTCTTCAATCACTTCATCAATTATCATGACGAGAATCATGATGGGATGAGATATATCAACTTCTCTACCTACCGAAACGGCCGGGTTGAGCTGGCCACTAAGGATAAGTCCCTGGACGCGACCAAGATGCGAGAAAAGGGGCTTTCCATGGAGGTGGCAGGGTATCGAGGTGGGCTCTCGCCCATGCCCCCAAATACCGCTGCCTACTTCGTCATCCACATGGGCTTCGGATACCCACGCTTTATGAAAGAGAAAAGGGAGATGGGCCTGTACGGTGGATTCAGGTCCGATTATGAGTTCTATGGGATGAAGTACACCTATTCGGGCACCCTTTATAAAGGGAAGGATAGGATTGTGGTGGTGAAGATGGCGTTCAGGTCACCTGAGCGTGCAATAGCTATCCTGGACCTGGAATCTACCAAGGAGGCCTTGGGTGATAAGACCAAGATCGAGAAAAGACCCGAGGAGATGAGGGATTCCAACTCAGGGGTTTCCTATGCCGAGGGGCTATGGTCGGCCTACCAGAGAAAGGGGGCAACGATCGTCTTTGCCAAAGGGGAGGTGCCCTTAGGGGATTTGAAGGCGGTCATGGAGGTTGCCCTGGGAACTAGGAGATAAACCTGAGAGGTAGAGGGATTGATGGGGAGATAGCTATGAGGATGAGTATCAAGGTCATCTTGTTCTCCTTGATGATCCTGGGTTTTCTGCTGGAAGGTCATTGGGGAGCGCACGCCGAGAAGAGTATGCTTCGAGTCGGCGTTATCGCTTCCCTGAGCGGTTCTCAGGCCCAGATCGGCCAGGATCTGCGGGACGGGGCCCTCCTGGCGATCCAGCATATCAATGAAAAATGGAAGGATAAGGGGGCGAGAGTAGCGGTAACGGTGGTGGACGACGGTGCATCGCCAGGACAGGCTAAAGATGTGGCTTCTCAACTCATTGGGGAGGAGCGGGTAGATCTCCTTTTTGGCCTCGCTGACAGCGATTGTGCTCTAGCCGTCATGCCCATGCTGCAGCAAGCCAAGATCCCAGTGCTGACCGTGGCCACTCATTCTGATTTGACCTCCTCTCCACAGAGATGGATCTTCAGGGGCAACATCTCAGATGATGATCAGGGCAAGATCCTGGTGGACCTTCTCTGGGACAGTATGCCGGAAAAAAGGATTGCCCTATTCTATGAGGATAGTGCTTATGGGAGATCAGGGGCCAGCGCCCAATTGAGGCGGATACGACAGTACAAGGCTAAACCGGTGGCCAAGGTCTCCTATCCTCGAGGAGAGAGGGACTTCTCATCGGCCTTGGAGGAGATCAAGGCCTCCGGGGCAAAGGCTATATTGATCTATGGTGTGGCCTCCGATGCCCCATCCATACTAACGGCGGTTCAAGAGCTGGGGATGGATGTAAGAATAATGGCCTCCTCCGGTTGGGATACCCGCAAGGTATCTGATTTGCCTCGGAGGCTGACCGATGGGGTGATCGTGGCCGGTTATATGGCGTTTGCTCAGCAAGACCGGGAGGAGGTGTACGGTCCTTCTTGGGCCCAATTCGCCTGGGATTTTAAAAGGCGTTTTCAGCGCGAGCCCGATGTCATGGCTGGCCTGTCATATTCCAATATGATGTGCGTGGCAGAGGCCTATAAAAGGATGGACTTTCAAAGCCAGCGATTGGCGGGGGGGCTTGAGGAGACCAAGGCCTTCAAGACCCTGCTTGAGTCTCTTATCAATTTTAGCGATGAGGGTCGAGACGGCGTGAGGTTCATCCACATGACCGAATTT
>CAYYHL010000223.1:0-3370 GCA_964471775.1 uncultured Clostridia bacterium | reverse complement strand
GGACCAAAAGGGAGGCTACTAAATGGATGAACATCTAAGAAAAGAAATCCTAGATAAGCTGAGAATGCCTAGAATATCTATCGATAAGGCAGTTATTTTGACACGGGTATGCAAGGAAATCGAAGGAGAGCCCATGTTCATCAGGAACGCTAAAGCATTCCATGAGCTGTTGAACAAGATTCCTATAGTTATAGAGGATTGGCAGCTTCTTGTTGGCAGTCCTTCGTCAGTACCTTTTAGTGTCTGCCCACATCCTGAAGCTTCTTGGAGATGGGTTCTTACAGAAGTCGATACTTTTTCCACAAGAGAAGGAGAAAAATACTCGATATCTGAGGAAGATAAGCAAACTCTCAGGGAAGTGCTTCCTTGGTGGAAAGGAAAATCCTGGGAGGATAGAATACTCAGCATGATACCCCGCGAAGTCAATGATGCATATGAAGGAAAGTTGATAGATTCCGGCTATATATCTCAAGGCAGCGGTAGCTTTTCACCAAACTATGAAAAAGTACTCTTGTACGGATTCTCCGGGATAAGGGAAGAGATACGAGAGAGAGTGAAAGGTCTGGATCTGACCGATTTCGAGGATTACGACAGATGGCTCTACTATAAAGCTTCATTGATATACTGCGATGCCGTGACTGATTGTGCAAAGCGGTATGCAAAACTAGCAAGAAAGCAAGCTGAGAACGAAGCTCGCGAAGGGAGAAAGAAGGAATTGCTATGGATAGCCGAAAACTGTGAAAGAGTACCAGAATATCCGGCTAGGGATTTCTTTGAAGCCTTGCAGGCATTCTGGCTCACCCATGCACTATTGCATTTTGAAGTAGCAGGTGGAGCTAGCATCGTTGCAGGTCGGCTTGATAGGCTGCTCTACCCATATATGAAAGATGCTAAGAAAGAAGACATCAGGACGTGGCTAGAGCACCTGTGGATAAATTACAACCAACTAATGCAATTTCTGCCAAGAAGAGAAATCGCAGCGATTTGGGCCGGCCAAGCCATGACAGAACAGCCCACGCTAGCTGGTGTGGATGAGCACGGTAAAGATGCGAGTAATGAGCTTACGGAGATAATGCTGGAGGTAGAAAAAAAAGTGGCGCTGCCTCGGCCAGATATTGCCATGATGTACCACAGCAAAATCGATGAGAGGATTCTTAGTAAGGCATGCGAGACGCTGCCTCTGACCATGAAACCTAAGTTTTTTAACCAGCCTATAACTGCTGAGCAGATGTTGGGAAAGGGAGCAACAGAGGAAGATGTTCAAAAAGACCTCGTGTCAATAGGGTGTGTACAGAGTGGTATAGTGGGAAAAATGTGGGGTAACCATAACATGGCGTTTATTAGTTTGGGTAAGGTCTTGGAGGTGACGTTAAACAATGGCGTAGATCCTTTAACGGGAAAAAGAATAGGGGTGAGATCCGGTGATCCAACAGAATTTGAGTCGTTTGACCAATTTCTCGATTCTTTCAAACAACAGCTAGGGCATGCGATCAAAACGGCCGTCATCTTGTGCAACATTGTAGAAAGAGTGCATGCCGAGCTGAACCCACAACTACTCGCCGGTTTACTCGTCGACGACTGTTTACAGAAAGGTACTCCTCCTTGGGGAGGAGGTGCACGGTACAACATGCCAGGGATGGGGGGAGTGGGTTTTGCTACAGTCGTGGATTCTCTTTGTGCGATAAAGAAACTAACTTTTGAGGAAGGACTAGTAAGTATGAACGAGCTCTTGAAAGCCTTGCATGGCAATTTCGAAGGAGAGTGGGAGCCGATAAGGCACAGGCTGCTCCACCAACCTCCTAAATTTGGCAACGATGATGAGTATGTAGATGAAATAGCAACTGAGGTGGCCCCATTCTACTGTAGGGAGGTTAAGAAACACAAGTGCCCGAGAGGTGTGCCATACTATCCTGCCTTCCAGTCAGTTTCTGCACATGTAGGGCTAGGAAAACATGTCGGAGCTTTGCCAAATGGAAGGAAGGCTGGGGAACCCTTGTCGGACGGAATGTCGCCATCCCAGGGTGCAATTGTCAAAGGGCCGACAGCAGTGATAAGATCCTTGACAAAACTAGATCACGCAATGGTTTCCAATGGAACCTTGCTAAATATGAAGTTCAACGGGTCGATACTCAAAAATCCTCTCGGAAGAAAGAAGTTCCTCCAATTGCTAAGAACATATATGGATTTAGGCGGGTACCACATACAGTTTAATATATTGGATACGTCCATGCTGAAGGATGCACAGTTGCATCCGGATAAATATCCCGACCTCTTGGTCAGGGTAGCGGCTTATGTTGCACAATTCACGGAATTGCCAAAGGACCTGCAGCAGGACATTATCGCTAGGTCAGAGTTAAGCTTAGGGTAACTGGCTAGCCTACTTAAAGCGTAAGCATGATGTACGGTATAATCGTTAGGATACAAAGATTCAGCATCCAAGACGGTCCAGGGATAAGAACAACCGTGTTCTTGAAGGGGTGCGGACTAAGATGTTCATGGTGTAGCAACCCCGAATCTCAAAACGTTGATGCGGAACTACAATATGAAAGAACGAGATGTGTTGTCGATTGTTGCGAGTGTATCCGTGTGTGCAAGAACAAGGCCGTAAGCAAGCATGGAGGACAGATTAGTATAGATAGGAGCAAATGCGCGGTATGTGGGAAGTGCGCTCAGTCGTGTTATCGGAGAGCGTTGACCCTTGTTGGAGAGAAGGTATCTGTCGAGGAAGTCGTGAACGAGGTAGAGAGAGATGAGCCTTTCTACGAGAGATCCGGGGGTGGCGTTACATTTTCAGGGGGTGAGCCGCTATGTCAGCCTGAATTTGTCAAGGAGATAGCGAAGGCATGCAAATACAAAGGTATCTCTACAACGTTAGATACTTCAGGTTATGCTAATTGGAAAATCCTAAAAGATGTCTTGAGGTATATAGACTTGGTACTGTACGATATTAAACACCTAAGTCCCAAGGAACACAGGAAATTCACAGGGGTAGACAACTACCTTATCTTGGAAAATGCCAGAAAGCTCAGCAAAGAAAGTATCCCGTTGATATTGAGGATTCCGGTAATTCCTGGAGTAAATGATACCTATGAAAACCTAAGGGAGCTGGCGAAGTTTGCTAAGAATTTGGACCATCTATCGGGAGGAGTGGAACTTCTTCCTTATCATCGAATAGGGGCTTCCAAATACCCGGCCTTGGGCAAGAGATATTCAATGGCAAGACTGCGACAGCCAACAAAGGAATATATGCATAAAGCTAAAGAGCTGCTGGAGTCATTCGGGCTTGAACCATTGATAGTAAGCTAGGCTGCGAGCGTAACAACGGCTTGACTAAGTATTGTACTTTGGTATTCCTCAGCGTAGAATCAGG
>CAYYHL010000222.1:0-3435 GCA_964471775.1 uncultured Clostridia bacterium | reverse complement strand
GCTCATAGGTCTTCTCATCTCTGGTGATGGCGGATGCGTGAACTCCTCCTTTGTGAGTAAATGCTGATTTGCCAACATAGGGCTGGTGGTTGTTCGGAGAAAGATTAGCCAGCTCGTTTACCAGATGAGAGGTTTCGGTTAAGGATCTGAGTCTCCCTGGAGAGATGCAGCGAAAACCCAATTTCACTTCCAGGGTAGGGATAATTGTGCAAAGATCCGCGTTTCCACATCTTTCTCCGTAGCCATTTATAGTACCCTGAATGTGATTCACTCCTGCCCGTGCCGCTATGATGGAATTTGCTACCGCCATACCCGCATCATTGTGGGTATGGATGCCCAAAGGATAGTCCATCTTTTCCTGGACTTTATGGATGATCTCCTCTATCTCATAGGACATTGAACCTCCGTTGGTATCACAGAGTACCAGGCAGTCTGCTCCTGCCTGCGAGGCGACCTTAAGGGTCTCAAGGGCATAATGAGGGTTAGCTTTGTAACCATCAAAGAAGTGCTCTGCGTCAAAAACTACCTCTTTTCCTCTTTTCTTGAAGAATTGTATGGAATCCCCTATCATGCGGAGGTTCTCTTCTTTGTCAGTTCGCAGTGCCTTCTCTACATGCAAAACCCAACTCTTTCCAAAGAGAGTAACCACATCCGTGTCTGCCTCCAGCAAGGCACAAAGATTAGGATCTTTATCCGCCCGGACACCCATCCTCCGGGTGCTTCCAAAAGCAGCTATTTTAGCTTTCTTGAAAGAAATCGCCCTTATCTTCTTGAAGAACTGAATGTCTTTGGGATTCGAACCAGGCCAACCTCCCTCAATATAGCTCACTCCTAGTCTATCTAGTTCTCTGGCTATTTCCATTTTGTCCATTACGGAAAAGGAGATTCCCTCTGCCTGCGTTCCATCCCTCAGTGTGGTGTCGTAGATTTTGATCTTCATATTACTTACCTTTGACTTTGATATATCCCCCGAGGCCCCCCTTCTTGATTATCTCCTGCAGAAAAGAGGGAAAAGGGGCGATTGCATAGGTTTCCCCTTTAGTCAAATTGGCCAATTTCCCTTGTCCTATATCCACCCGCAGTTCGTCTCCTTCGTGTGTCGCGAGGGAAGCTTTGGCAGACTCTAGAACAGGAAGACCTATATTAATAGAATTGCGGAAAAAAATACGGGCGAATGAAATAGCAATAATGCAGCTGACCCCCGAGGCCTTCAAAGCCAGAGGGGCATGTTCCCTTGAGGATCCGCAACCAAAATTCCTTCCTACAACCAAAATCTTCTTCTCCTCAAGCTTTCCCAGGAATTCTGGATCAATCCCTTCCATGCAGTGTTTGGATAGCTCTTTTGGATCGGTCGTGGTGAGATATCTTGCGGGAATGATCTCGTCGGTATTGATATTATCTCGGTACTTTAGGGCCCTACCTTCTATGATCACTATTTGATCCTTTCCTTTACTTTGTCCACAACCTCGAGTGGAGAAGGTACTCCACCTCCCAGTCTACCGTAAAAGTGTACAGGGATCTTTTTCCCTACGGCAAGCTTGACATCTTCCAGCATTTGACCTTCGCTTAACTCTACAACAAAAGCAAACTTAACCTTATCGGTCAGCTCCTCAACTGTCTCATAGGGAAAAGGCCACAGGGTTATGGGGCGGAGCAGTGCTGCCTTGGTTCCTTCTTCAGCCAATTGCCTGACCACGTCCCTCAATATGCGGGCCATGCTTCCATAAGCTATGAGAAGAATCTCCGCATTCTGCCCGTTAACCAGCTCGTATCTTATCTCCTGGCGAGCCATTCTGAGATATTTCTTCTGAAGCTCCTTGTTATGCTCCTCCAGGACACCCTCCTCAAGGTATAGGGATCTTATGAGATTGGGGCTTTTTCCTCGAGCTCCACTGACAGCCCAATCCTTCTTCACATTCTTTCGTGCAGCCGCCTCCTTGAACTGGACTCCTTCCATCATTTGTCCCAGGATGGCGTCAGCCAATACTATCACTGGATTTCGGTATTTATCCGCCAGCTCAAAAGCTAGTTTGGTCAAGTCGGCCATTTCCTGCACAGAATAGGGAGCCAAAACAATAGTATGGTAATCTCCATGCCCTCCTCCCCGAGTAGCCTGAAAATAATCTCCCTGAGCAGGAGCGATATTTCCCAGCCCCGGACCTCCCCTCATTATGTTCACAATAACGGCGGGAAGCTGAGCTCCGGCTAAATAGGAAATCCCCTCCTGTTTCAGGCTAACACCCGGACTGGACGAAGAAGTCATAGCTCTAGCTCCTGCTGCCGCGGCACCATAAACCATATTGATAGCCGCAATCTCACTCTCCGCCTGAAGAAAAATTCCCCCCACCTCTCTCATTCTTTTGGCCATATAGGCTGGTATCTCTGACTGAGGCGTGATCGGATACCCGAAATAATAGTGACATCCAGCCCGCACAGCAGCTTCGGCCAGGGCTTCGTTTCCCGACATCAGTATCTTTTGAGGCACTTATCAGTCCTCCCGCCGTACTTCATGGAATCCTAATCTCCCATAGTCAATCTGACTACGTCCTGATAGGTTACCAAAAAAAGCAGGCTAATCAGAACAAGAAAACCTATATAATGAACCAGCTCCTCTTTTTTGAGATCCAGTGGTTTTCCCCTTATTCCCTCCAGGAGCAAAAAAAGGAGTCTGCCACCGTCCAAGGCAGGAATGGGGAAAAGATTCAACAGTCCTATGTTTATGGATAAAAGGGCGGTGACAATCAAAAAAGAAGAAACTCCCATTCTGACACTTTCTCCCACAAATTGAGCGATTCCCACCGGTCCCCTGACTCCCACCATGGGGACTTCGCCAGTTATCATTCCCCATAGAGCAAGGAAGATGGCTCTGGTCAGAACGAATGCTTCCTGTGCTCCCTTGGCTAACGAGGTGATAGGGTTTTCTCTTTTGAGAACCCTCACCGGAGATATTCCCACCATCTTTCTACCCGCTTCCGGGTAAAAAACAGGCCTCACCTTCATATCAAAGATTCTATCATTCCTTTGAATTTTGAGTTTTAGGATTTCTTCCTCACTGTTCTTTATAGAAAAGGCCAGATCATCCCAGCTGTCTATAGGCTCATCATTAATCTCAATAATCCTGTCCCCCGGAGAAAGACCCGAGGAGGCGGCCGGTGATCCCTCGGTAACTTCCCCAATAATAGCTTCTTCAAGATTGAAGGTGTAAAAACCTATCATGAAAGTGAGAGCCAACAAAATGACGGCCACCAGATAATTGGTTACGGATCCTGCACCGAGCACCAGAACCCTTCTGCCGAGGGGCTGTTTGCGGAAACCTCGTTCTGAGTGTTCGTCCCCTGGCTCCATTCCAGCTATCTTCACATAACCACCAAAGGGAAGGGCGGATATGGAATACTCTGTTTCTCCTCTCTTGAATCCCCAGAGCCTCGGACCCAG
>CAYYHL010000221.1:0-3444 GCA_964471775.1 uncultured Clostridia bacterium | reverse complement strand
CGAGGTGCTATAGATACCCACATACACTCTCTACCCGATATCATCCCCAGGAAAATGGATGCCATTGATGTGGCCAAAGAAGCTAAACAGGCTGGAATGAGGGGGATTGTTCTAAAGTCCCATCATGCCCTCACCGCCAACCTGGCTTTCCTGGTTAAGAAGGCTGTTCCTGGGGTAGATGTCTGGGGTGGAATTGCTCTGAATAGCCCGGTGGGAGGGATTAATCCTGCGGCCGTTCAGGCCGCTATTGGGTTTGGGGCGAGGATCGTCTGGATGCCCACCATTTCTGCGGAGAATCATCGAAAGAAGCTGAACAGCTCTAAGGTAGGTCCTCTTCTTAGGAGTTTGGAAGGAGAGAGACCGGGGAAAGATGTTCGCATCGTAGATGAGAAAGGTAAGATTTCCTCTGTACTTAAGGAAGTTCTTGAGGAGATAGCCCACGCTAGCATAATTTTGGCCACCGGGCATCTCTCGGTCAAGGAGATCAAGATCTTAGTCCAAGAGGCCATAGAGCTAGGAGTAAAGAAGATCCTGGTGAATCATCCTGAGCTTGACATCATCAATATGTCCCTTGAGGACCAAGCGGGGTTAGCGGAAAAGGGGGTTTACTTCGAACGATGCTTCTTTGTCACCACTTGCTTGGGCCAGAGAATGAGTCCGGCCAGGATAGCTGAAGCAATTAGAAGGGTGGGCCCGGAGTCCACCATCTTGGCTACGGATCTTGGTCAGACGGATAATCCTTCACCTGTTGAGGGACTCAAGAGGTTCATTCGCTCTATGCTGAAAGAAGGGATAACGGAAAAGGAAATAGACCTAATGGTTCGGGTCAATCCCGGTGAGCTGGTGAGTTCTTAGAAGAACTAGCCGAGCTTACTCTCGAACTTGGCCATCCCCATAGACCACGTATTTGTAGGTAACCAGTGCCTCAAGCCCCATAGGGCCACGGACATGTAGCTTGTCTGTGCTTATTCCAAGCTCTGCGCCGAGACCAAACTGATAACCGTCATTGAACCTCGTGGATGTGTTCATGAAAACAGCTGAGGCATCTACTGCTTGGGCGAAGCGCCTCGCGGCATCGTACGATTTGGTCAGAATGGCTTCAGAATGACCAGATCCGTATCTTTGAATATGCTCGATGGCGTCGGTGAGACTCTGGACAATCTTGACAGACAGAGTAAGGTCAAGGTATTCCGTAGCCCAATCTGTTTCTTTTGCCCCCAGGGTAGACGGAACTATGCGGCGGGTAGCAGCGCAACCGCGTATTTCTACTCCCGCATCCTCCAGTAGCCTGGCCATCTTGGGCAGAAAAGAGGAGGCCACATTTTTGTGAACGAGTAGTGTCTCCATGGCGTTACACGTCCCGGGCCTCTGCACTTTGGCGTTGAAGCACACTCGATAGGCTAAGTCCAGGTCTACCTCGGAGTCTACGTACGTGTGGCAGACGCCTTCATAGTGTTTAATGACTGGCATACTCGCCATCTTCGTTACCGCACTTATTAGGCTCTTGCCTCCCCGGGGAACAACCACATCCACGTATTTGTCTAGTCTTAACAGTTCCTCAACCGCCTTCCTATCCGTAGTCTCGATCATTTGCACGCAGCCCTCAGGGAGATGGCACGCAGAGGCTACCTGCTGCAGGAGTCCGCATATCTTCAGATTTGAGTTAAGAGCCTCACTTCCTCCCCTGAGTATAACAGCATTGGCTGACTTTATGCAGAGACCTGCCGCATCAGTAGTTACATTGGGACGAGATTCGTAAACGAGACCGATTACCCCGATGGGAACTGTCAGTTTCTGAATCATAAGGCCATTGGGTCGCCGCCATCCCCCAGTAATCCTGTTCACGGGATCCGGCATCCCGGCAATCTCACGAAGAGTTGCAGCCATCTCCTCGATGCGCTTCTCGTTCAGGGTCAGACGATCAATGAATGCTCTGGCTAATCCTTGCTGCTGAGCGCTCTGAACGTCCTTTTGATTCTCTCTGAGTATTTCTTCCTTTGCTGTCACTAGTGCAGCGGCAGCCCGACAAACGAACTCATTCCTCTCTCGACTGGGAGTGGTGGAAAGTGCTCGTGCCGACTCGCGTGCTATTATGGCTTTAGCAAGTACAGACTTTTTTATGTCCAAAAGATCATCCTCCGCCTATTCCGCAAGAACATTGGGAGTCCAGGTTCTTGCTATTATTATGCTGTTTCTGTGAATGATTTCCTCTGGAGCGCTGCTGCCGTAGATATCTCTCACCACTCTTGAGTGCTTTCTCCTAAGATTGTAGATCTGACTGGAAGAATAGTTAGTCTGGCCTCTGGCGATCTCCTGCCTATCTTCGGACACCACGGACACTGTTGCGCCAGCAGGAAAATGCCCCCTTACCTCAATAATCCCCGCTGCAAGTAGGCTTTTCCCATCCTCAAGAATAGCCTTCTTGGCACCTTGATCCACCACAATTTGAGTTTGCAGGACACCTTCGGAACCTGCATGGGGTCCTCTCCTCTCGGGCTTGGAGGGAACGAACATAGTGCCGACATCCTCTCCAGCCATAATCCGCACCAAAACCCCCTCGATACGACCATCGCCCACGATACATATCATGTTGCTGTTGACTGCAGCTTTGGCTGCCTGTAGTTTCTGCCATATTCCCCCTTTGCCCTCGCCGCCCCTGGCATCTCTAGCCTGCCTTTCCATATTCTCGGTTATCTCCCGTATCAGACCGTATCGTTGGGAGTCCTCCTGAGAGGGATCACCAGTATAGAGGCCTTCCACGTCAGAAAGTAGAATCACTGCGTCAGCACCAATCTTGGCACCTATAAGAGAAGCCAGCCTGTCGTTCTCGCGGACCCGTTCCCTGGTGTCTTCCTTTAGAATGACGTCATTCTCGTTGACAAGGGGTATCACATGTAGGGGAAAAAGTTGACAGATTACGCGACGCAAATCCGAGCCCCTTTGGCGGTGGGAAACGTCTGATCTGATGAGAAGAATCTGTGCTGTTTGAAAGCCCACCCGCTCAAACTCCTCGGCGTAAGCACGAAGGAGTTGACATTGGCCCACAGCCGCAGCTGTTTTGCGCGGAATTTCCAAGGAACTCTTTTCCCGAAGTCCTCTCAAGGCACGCAAGCCCGTCCTAATCGCTCCTGAAGTGACAAGCACGACCTCTTTACCTGAGCGCTCTAGCTCTGCGACATCTCGAGCAATACTTCCGATCCTTTGGCGATCCAGGCCCATGTCCTTGTCGAAGATCACGGCAGAGCCGACCTTGACCACTATCTTTCTCACTGATTTGGTGATTTCCTGCCTGTTCATTGTTGCGCCTAGCAACCTGCCGGGGACCTGAATCTTACATTTTGAGCCTTGTTCTTGCTCGTTTCGAGGCACATTTTTCTGAAGTGACATTGGGGACATGCGTGCCGTCGAAGACGGGAAGAGGGTTCCTGTGGAGCAAGGGAAAAT
>CAYYHL010000220.1:0-3445 GCA_964471775.1 uncultured Clostridia bacterium | reverse complement strand
GAGGTAGCCATAATCCCCAGAGGATTTCTTATCTCATGGGCGATACCCGCCGCCAACTGTCCTATGCCAGCCAATTTTTCGGATTGAAATAGGTGAGCCTGGCTCTGCTTTAGTTCCTCAGTCTTTTCTTTGACCTCTTGACTCAGCTTCTTGGCCGAATTTTGAAGCTCCTCCCGGGCCTTTAAATCATCAATCAACCGGGCCTTCTCAATAGCGATGGCCGCCTCGTCAGCTAGGATGGAAAAAATCTGTACCTCCTCTTTGCCAAAAGAACTAGGAGATGAACTGCTCGCTATCAGAGCTCCCAGAACATCCTCCTGACCCCTAAGGGGAAGACTGAGTACTGCTCGAGCCTCCCTTGCCTTACCATCGGGGTGAGTGAGTGGCAAGCTAACTTGCGGCACCTTAACCAACAAGGGCTTTTTCTCCTTGATTGTCCTCCAGGCAAGATCATCAGGTCCAGGATCCTTGATCGGATAAGAAAACTCTGGACTTGATGCTTCCACAGCAGCCTGATGAATTTCCTCTTTTTTCTTGTCCAGAACCATGATGACCGATCTCTGGCTGTCCGTAAAATCAATAGCACCTTTGACAACTAACTTGAGGAATTTGGCCACATCAAAGAGAAGCTAACCGAGATCAGTATCTCATGGAGCTTGGTTCTTTCCAATAAAGATTTCTTGACCTCCTGGTATAACCGAGCATTATCTAAGGCCAGGGCTGTCTGGTTAGCCAGGGTCTGGAGAAGTTCTAAGTCCTCTTTGGAATAAGGTCTGCCAGAAACTTTTTTACCGAGAAGGAGAAGCCCCCCCAGCTGTCCCTTACTTAGTAAGGGAAGGCGTACTTCAGTCTCTATTTTCCTCATTTCCTCCTTCATTTTGGCCAGTCGAGCGGCCTTTTCTCGAGACGAGGCGTCTTTGATTTTCAGAGTTAGTTCTTCTTGAATTTCAGGAGATCCGGTTTTCTTTAAGTGGCGAACCAGAAAATTGCTTCTGGTTAAAGATAAATCTTTGACTCTAAAACCGAGAAGTTTCTCGCTCCGGTAGCCCTTGGAGGTTTCCTTCCAAAGAAGAATTCCTGCTTTATCCAATCTGAAAGACTCCATTATGGTGCCAAGGAGGACCGAGAGAAGTTTTTCTCGGTCCATGAGCGTGGTTAGTTTTTGAGAGAGATTTTACGTTTTTCTGAGTCCAGTACAGGCTAGAGAAAAGGCTTCGATTGGCAATCCTTTGGATACGGCTGTGTGCTAGTTGAAAGACAATTACCCCAGAAAGCAGGATAAGAGAAAGATTCACCACCGCAGGAAGCGAAAGGTAACTGCTCAAGGGATGCCAGAGAAAAAGACCGAGGATAAGAACCAGAAGCAGGCCTGCCAGGTAGACGGTTGTCTGTCTGATGGCCACCCGAATGTCCATGACACGATACTTGAAGATAGCATAGGCAGTGAAGCTAATGAAGAAAAGAAATCCATAGTTTCCGGCTCCCCATGCTCTGGGGAGAAATTCGCTACGGGAGAAGAAGCTCAGGGGCACGGCGAGGGCAGCGGTGAGCAAAAAGCCAAGTAAAAGGTATAGAGTTTGCATCTTTTTGATGCCCCGAGATTCTTTGTATTTCAAAACTAAATCGAGGCACCCGGCTCCTGTAAAGATAATTAAATAGGCCGCGTAGATACCGAATAGAAGTCCCATACTGAAATGAATACCGTGATCATAGAACCTGGTCCCGGTGATGATCAAATCCAAAAAAAAGGTAAGAGAGTAAAGGCCGCCGCCGGCAGAAAAACTAAGATCCTTCTAGACGGGGAAGAAACCAGATGGACCTCATGAAAGCTGAGACAAAATAGGAGAAAAAAATAGGCAGCAATGGAGGCAGCGGCAAACTCTGTTCTCAAGAATAGATGAGTAAGATAGGGAACAAGGGTCTGGCTTTCAAGGCCGCTACTGAAGACCAAAATTGAGGTCGAGATCGCCAGAAGAAAGAAAATCCTGCTTATGGGAGAGTGGAGATTCTTTAAATAGACCCATCCCCCCCAGGGAAACAATTAACCCCCCGCTGCTATAGATCCGGTAAAATCTGACATTTATGTCTTCTTAGCTAAGAGAGCCTCTTTTCCTCTCCGACCCGATGCACGTATTTTTAACTCCTTTCTATATTTGGCCACCGCCCGGCGGGAGACAGCAATATGGTAATCTCGGTAGAGCCTTTCCTTTATCGCATTATCGCTATAGGCGCGGGAAAGACGGTGATCCTGAAGGAGAACTGCCTCTTCTTCCATCAGATCCTGGAGGTAACTTTTGGTGATCTCCTTCTGGGAAGGAAAGAAAAAGCTCAGGGGTAGTTCCCTCCTCTGAGGAGTACCAATACTTTTGTCGGCCATAACTCTGGTAATCGAGCTCGGATGAACTCCTATTCTTCTAGCCAGCTCTCGTCGGGTTAGGGCTCGGAGCCTGCCAACATCCCCCGAATAAAGGTAATCAGATTGAGTCTCTTTTATGTAGTGAATAATCTGGTAGATAGTGGTAGTTCTTCGATTAACCAGATTCAGCGTTTTAAGAATCTTAGAGATCCGGCTAAGTTTTTCCTGAGCAAGGTTTCTCTTTCGATAAAGTCCTTCGTACTCCCCATAGTCGATAGAGTATTTACCTCTAACTAGATAGTCTTCTTTCAAATGAGGATAGATTACGAGCTTGTCCCCTTCTCGCACGAGGGAGGCTATTTTGAAAGTTCTCACCGGACGAGAAGAAGCAGCCTCGGTAGAGGTAGGAACTGAAGTGCCGCTGGTCAGCTTTTCCAACTCAAATCTATTCAAGAAGTCCTTGAACATTTCTGTTTCCTCTGAAGTCAGCCGACACTCATTCCCAATTTCTTTCACACCTATCCCGCCGTGCAGAAGCTTATTGAAGCGACCCTCTCCTATGATATGGCCAATTCTCTCAAGAAGAGGCGCAACTTTGGGATCCTGGTATAGCAAGCCTTCCAGATCAAAACTATCTTTGGAAAAAACGAGGTCTTCCTTGAGCTCAAAGGAGGGAGGAGGGCGAACCCCAGTAAATTTTCGGTAGCTTACAACTTTCCATTTACTGACTAATTCCTTGAACAGAGGATCATCTTCTAATTCTTTGATTAGTTTTCTAAATTTGGGCTCAGGAAGGGAAAAGAGCTGACCCAGCTTCATTCTTCCGATCTGTTTTTGTCTTAGGCTCTGAGAGGCCTTTCCCCTCAGAGCCTGTCTTAGAGATCCGATTTCCACTTAAGATATACCTCGCTTTCGTCGGCAAACGACAGAGAAGTCCAACTCCAATGTCCTCGCTCTTGGATCGAAATAAGCCTCCGACGCCCTTAAAATATAGTAAAAAAATGGGGAATTGTCAAACTCATGTACTCGATGGGGACATAGGTAACACTTTTTGATAATTGTTGAGGTACTCTATGGGAGAAAGATAAT
>CAYYHL010000219.1:0-3459 GCA_964471775.1 uncultured Clostridia bacterium | reverse complement strand
TGGCGCCATTGGTGCATTCTCCAAACATAAGCTGGTGCTCGTTCATGATGCCGTAGTTGCCGTCAAAATAGGCGTAGGTGTGCTCTACCTGGGGGATGTATCCCACGGGTTCTGTCTTGGGACCTGGCGTATCATACCCAGGACCGCGGCTTGTTCCGACGTAACGTACGGTAGTAACCTCGAAGGAGCAGGCATCATAGTAGACCGGCCTTTTTGAACCGGGCTCATGGTCAGCGGCAGGAACATAAACGATCCTCTGGTCACCCAACTCATCGTCATCCGAATGGGAAACGAATACTGACCCGTCCATGCTCGCCCCTTTTGTGACCAAAATTGTAGTACAGGCGCTCAAGGTCCCTGCATAGAATAAGATGATGATGACACTGGTTAGAAGCGTAAAGATACTTCTTCTCATTCTGTCCCTCCTTTAGGATAGATGTAGCTCACCCAGCAAAGGGCAACAAGTGACGTTCCGTACTTCTTTTCTACTTTGAAAGAGTTGACTTCGTGCCTCTCATCGAAAAATTCATATTCATTGCTGTCGTATCGCCTGTTGAATTCCCCCATTAATGAAATGTGCAGCATCTCATCAGCAGTCCTTTTTGCTTGTCCCGCTGTTATCTTGTCTTGGTGCACTTTCTCGTATTCCGCGGCAAAGCCTCCGATGCGTGTTCCGTCGGATCTTCTTCTCACCTGTATCCTCCCGACACCCGTACACAGGATATTCCCCGTCACCCCGTTGACGGATGCCATTATTACTTCAATGACCGCGCCATGATGAAATAGCTTCTGAGCTTCGGATATGGGGATCTCCCTTGCCTCAGGTGGGAGAACGGAGGTGTACTCTATCACATTGAAGTTTGCTATCTTTGCCTCCATCAGGGCAAGATCGTACGATCCTGTCTCCCAGGGATCATCCCCCGGGCCTATGTCCGTATCGCCCTGGCCGGCAGTTACAAAGTAATCTTTCGGGATTCTGTTGCCGAATACTTTTGGATACGCATCGCCGGAAGCATCATCTTTTGCCTGGACGGCCTCGGCAAACAGCTGCCCCGAAAATGTCAGAATGAGAACGGATGCTATCAAGCATGCTACCAGAACACTCTTGAGCCTCATAACGTATTTCCTCCTTTCGTGGATGATTGATAGGTCTCAAAGCCTATCAGGATTTTCCCTTAAGGAACATAAACGCAACAAAGAATCCTTGCAGCTTCATCACTCTCCTTATGAGCTTGATCTGATTACACTATCTCAAAATGCCTTAATTTCAAGTTGGTAGAGCACCTGAATTTCTGCTAACTCAATTATACACTGAAACCCCATTTTGTTAAGCTTTGGTTTTCTTGCCGACAATTATGGTGCACACCTTTTGATGGGCCAATGAGGGAGCTTCCAGAGCTGGGCGAGAAGCTAGATACGTGACTCCCGGGGAGCAGCAAATACTTATTCTGAGCTAGCGAGAGTTTACCAGAAGTTCCGGTGAGAAGTCCAGGGCGATCCTTCCATGTAGACATAAGAAGCTGCTCTACCGACATTGACGCCAATATCATTTCTGAGTAGGATGAGCTGTGCTGGTATGTCTGAAGAGAATAGTCAGAATACGCTCTGATGACTGGTAGCTAGAGGTAAGCCTTGATGGATAGAAAGCCGTCATCTTTCATTGTTCTCGCAACCGCATTCTTGATTACCGGTAATCTTGTGGGTGCGGGAATTCTGGCTCTTCCGGTTAAGACTGGTCTTGGCGGCTTTGTTCCATCACTTCTGGGAATGGTCATGGTCGGGATAGCTATGTTTTTTACTGCCTTGATCCTGGGAAAGGAGGCAACTGAAACTCGCCAGCCGTCTTTCAACTACCCGAGTCTTTACCGCGGGTACCTTGGTGCAGGGGGAAAATGGATTGCCATTGCCGCAAATCTCATCATACTCTATGGTCTTCTCACTGCTTACCTAACCGGGGCGACATCCATTATCACGAATTTGTTTCCCGTCTCCTTTCATAGCTTGTGGATAACGCTGATCCTCTTCGCAGGCCTAACTCTCCTCAACGTATCCAATGTGAGTATCATCCGAAGGTACAACGTTGTCCTGATGGTACTCCTGTGGATAGCTTTTGGGGCTATTGTGTTTGTATCGGAAAGACACGTCGAGGTAAGCCGGCTCAATTATGCTGATTGGGTCTTTTTGCCCGCTGCGTTTCCCATAATACTAACTGCATTTCATTTTCACAACATAATACCCAGTGTATGCCAGGATCTCCAGTGGGATTCGGGCACTATCTGGAAAGCTATGCTGGTGGGTGTCATCATAGGGTTTGGCATGAATGCCCTGTGGATTCAGGTAGGTGTGGGTGTTTTGCCTGTGGATGACGGGGAACTAAGCCTTGTGAGTGCCTTTGAGAATAATCTACCCGCGACTGTTCCTCTATCGAAACTGATATCCTCTCCCGTTTTCATGACCGGCTCTCTTCTCTTTGCACTTCTCGCAATTTCAACTTCTTATCTTGCAAACGGACTGGGGCTTCTGGGCTTCATGCATGATTTCACGGAGAATCATATCAAAATCTCAAGTAGACTCTTGACCCTCCTTCTCTCTTTCGGTCCTCCCCTTGCGATATCACTCGCATATCCGGACATATTCCTCAAAGCTTTGGACGTGGTGGGCGGAGTAGGGATTGTTGTGCTATTCGGGATTTTACCCTGCCTAATCGGCATCAAGAAAGCGTCCGGGTCCATCAGGCGAGCTCTATGCGTTTTCTTTCTCATACTGTTTGGCCTATTTCTCATTCTTGAATTGGCACAGGAGGGGGGAGTTCTTCGTATTCAGCCTCATGTGGAATACTGGAAACATCAGACTGGACAGGAGATAGATCACCAATAAGGAACATGCTGCAGATCCCTCCGCTCTCTACATATTGTACAAAGGGACATCAATGATGTAGGTTAGGATGCTGGCCCAACAGTAGGATAGCTACCGTTAAGTGCCGTTTCTACTTACTCCCCTTTCACGCTGGGAGATCTCTTGCCTATGCGTTTGATCTCGGAATTATTGGCATCGCGCGTGGCTTCTGTCAAGATAAAATGGGATTAGTGTTTCTTCAGGGTCACTTCGCCTCTTCTACTTCAAATAGGGTCCAGGGTTGAGTTGGCCTATCCTTGAGGTAACCCTCCAAGTGAGACCACTGGATATGCTCAGCCAAAAACTCTTCTGCATCAAAGGACATACCGCTGGAGCTACCCCACCTGGCCCAGAAACTGAGATCCTTGGCCATGTCGCTATCCATCACTTTGCCGTCCACGGCCCCCGCCGGCTGGTAGGGAACTCTCGCTCCCCAGTACTCGAAGGGATCCAGTTCGTAGTGGCCCTCCACGGTACGTGAACAAGGATTGTTCTCCTTTTTGAGATAAACGTCATAATGGTCAGCCAGAGTTGCTTTGGCTATTTCAACATCTATCTTGCCGT
>CAYYHL010000218.1:0-3463 GCA_964471775.1 uncultured Clostridia bacterium | reverse complement strand
TACCCACTGCCCAATCGGTGGCATCAATGATATTATCTGCATCATAGGTACCGCCATCGCCGCTGATAAGCGTTAATTGGGGTGCCATCCCTCGATAGACAGTGTGTCGACTTGCCGCGACCCCGGCAGTTTGCGTCGGATGACCGAGATTTGTAGTATCTGGCTGATAAATTCCACCATTGGCAGGAGCCAGGAAAGGATTACTGAAATCAATGCCATCGTCTTCAACAATTGCAATTCTAACGCCGCTTCCCTCAAAACGCGCAGTCGGCCATGCACTGTCAGCTACACTTGGAATAGCCGAATTAATCAAATCCTTTCCAACGCGTGCTAAATAAATGAATTCAATATCCTCATTTTTTGCAATAGCATGAATCTTTGAGGCATTTGTCTCCACAAATACCAAAGGTGCTGTTTTGCACACATAAAGTGGTTTAATATCCTGTTTAGCCAATATGGTAGCAAGCTTTCGTAATAGCTTCTGATTTTCTGCCTGCGCTGCCTCATATAATTTTTTGCGCAGTAATCGAGCCTCAGTAAATTTTCCTTTTTCTCGAATACGATCAGACGATTTAACAACTCTTGGCTTGGAATGAAGCCAGATTCCCACTTTGAAAAGTTTATCCCTTGGTGCTTCTTTTAATAAATCAAAAAGTTCTGGCTCAAGTTTCCCGTAGCGCTGAAAAAACCTCTCCTGGTTGGCCTTGATAAGTTTTGCCTTATCCACTACCTTCTTATCAGCGTCGATGGGAAGATCATACCCTTTTTCGTTGCGAATATCGATAAGCTTGGCAGTTGTGATTTCCTGGTCACTCCAGCGAAACGTTGCTTTACTGCGCGCCAGAATTTCCAATTTATCAACTGGTACATCAAATTTTTTCGCGGCAATTTTCTTGATTTTTTTGTCACTCAGTATGGCACACCCACACAATAGCAAAAAGACTGCGACTAAAAATGCAATGAACCGCTGACCTCGTACCGATTTCGTGTTTCTTATTTCCATGATCTATTCCTCCTTTCCATGATTTATTTCTCCCTAAAGAATCACGACCCAGCCTCTATTCAGCCACCAGTTCAATAACTGGACAGACGATATCAGAAAGATATCAATCGATAAGCTCAGTTTGCAGGAATTACCGCTTCTCCTTCTTCAACCCGCGAGTAAGTTACAGTCTGCAAAACCCTTCCTGTTGGGTCGATCAAATCAACTGTGTCACCGTTATTATTCAATGCCATAGGTTGGCCTTTCCTCCTAATCACTTTCTCTTCGCCTGATTCAAGCATACCAAGAACATCCAAAGACCAAGTTTTGCCTGCAAGATCGCGCAGCTTCCACCCTATAAGGCTTACTGCCTGCGTGCTGAAATTCCTCAGTCTCGCTTGTTCATTCTGAGTTTCATCGCCAGGTGGATTAGGTAAGAGGCTTGTAATCCGAATTTGAACCACCGGAAGACTATCGGCAAGCTTTAAACGAACCAAAACTGGAAAGTGGTCTGTAACCTTTCTTGGGTCATGGTTATGTGGGATTTCAACTAACTCTACTTTGGCTGCAAGCTTGGGGGATAGAAGCACGTGGTCAATTGAGGTGAACTCCGTGGGAGGATCTATCTCACCGTTGTCGTTGGCATCATAGAATGCAGTGTATCTATTCGCTTTTGGCACAAATGAAGTAGCGTTAATAAGGTCATCTGAAACATCATCAAGTTCCACCGTCCTGATCATCCGGAGCACATTGGTGACAGGTATGCTGTCTATGTGATCCCTACTTCCCAATTCACCATCATAGTCATTAAAGTCGCCAAGAATAATCAATTCGTAACCTTCGTTTTGTTTTTCTATAGCAATGGAACGGATGGCATCGGCCTGGGCTTCTCTTGGCAATCTACGGTCCCTTCGAAGTGGGTAAGCCAGGAAGTGAAGAGCTATGAGAGCTATCTTGTTGTTATCTATAATAAATTTGGCAATATAGTTCTTGGATACCGTCTTCCTTACGCTGCCGCTCTGACCTTTCCTGTCATCACGTTGAATCGATTCATTTTCGGGATCAATTCTCGTAAGGAGTGCAACATCCTGCCCCGTATAAGTGTCTTTTCCCTTGACCAAGTAAGGAACGTAGCCGCGACCACTGAGGAACTTATTGTTGAAAGTTTTTAGTGCTTCTAGACTTTCTACCTCCACCAGATTGACTATGTCGGGATTGCTGCGAATGATGAGTTCAGCCACCTGCTGCATGTGTTCCTCGGCCTCTGTCTGGGAAAACTTCCAGGGAAATCTGACCTGCCCTTCCTCAGGGGCAACGCCGTCCCATAAAAATTCAGCGTTGAGGGTCATGACGACCAGCATAGATTTATCGTTTCTTCTGTCTTCCGCCCGGGCAGACCCCAGCAACAATATTACGGCAGCGGCAATGAGAATTTTCCTTAGCATCGCTGTTACTCCCTTTCTTTTTTATATGAACTTGGGACTCATTATAATTCTACTTCTTCCACAGCACTACTTGTTCAGTAACCACAGTTGTTATTGTCGTGCAAACCGAAGAAATTTATAACCCACAGTTTTCGGGATACCGAGTGCACGTACTGCGCACGAGAGACGGTGGACGCCGGTCTTTAATCTTAAGGAATTCTCTTGTCTACTCCTTTCGTCCTTCCCACTTATCCATTTAGATAGTAGATAGTAAATATTATTCTAAGGCTCCCGCTCAAATAAAATTAATTTTTCAGGTTCCATCAGGCTCTGATTCCACCGAAGTAGTTTGGCCTGAGGCTTCCCATCAAGCTCCTTAATCCAAACAAAGCTAAACTGTTTTGCTTCCCTAATGATTCTCTCCTCTTCACTAAAAACTGTAGTCCAAGTGCCAGTATTGAAATACCTACACTCTTCATCAACCCTTCTTATGTCAGGGTCATGAGTGTGACCAAAGACAATTATTTGAACATCTTTTAAGTGCTCCTTAATCTTTGGAAGAATTTTCTTAAAAGGGTCTTTTTGGAAAAATCTAGACCAGGCCCATTTGGCGATCGGAACTATCAATAATCCGAGAGAGGATAGGGACGTCCAGAAGGAGAAATGAAAGTATTGAGATAGCGCAAGAAGGACAATAAAGACAATGAGAGCGATGATAGGGAAGAAGGTGCCAGAAAGGGTAAAAATTATCAAAAGCTTATTTCTGGTAAAAGGTGGAGCTATTAAAGAGTAAATATTTTTTACGGCTTCCAATGGCAGGCCTAACCTTTGAGCTAACTTTTTCAACTTTTCACCATTTTCCTCTACCAATTGCTCTTTTTCAGTCTTGGACAATTTCCCACCTTTTAGGAATACGCGAATCATTGTAGGGAAATAGTGGCAGATATTTTCTAAAAATTGCAGCTTACCCTCATTCCAGGCCCATTTCATATACCTTGTGGGTGGTTTTATATTATCGGCAAAAGGATTACTTATTTCTAATTTATTAAAAAAATAC
>CAYYHL010000217.1:0-3471 GCA_964471775.1 uncultured Clostridia bacterium | reverse complement strand
TCGGAGAGGTGGCTGAGCGGCTTAAAGCGGTTGATTCGAAATCAACTGAGTGCCTTAGCGGTGCTCCGTGGGTTCAAATCCCACCCTCTCCGCCAGAATGTAAAGTGTTTAGTAGATGGGTTTTGAGAGGTCAAAGGTTCTGAGTTTAACCTTTCTGTGACCAAATTGTGACCAAAGCCATCTCTACCTTCCTGCCTGGCCGAAAAAGGAGGGGAAGATGGCGTCTATTTATGAGAGAGGGAAGGTTTACTACCTATCTGCTTACGTCAACGGCAGAAGAATCAGGAGAAGAGTAGGAAAGTCAAAGAAACTAGCTGAGTTAGCCAGAGAGGAAATAGAGGTTAAGATAGCGAAGGCCGAGCTCGGCTGGGAGGAGGTAAAAGACCCTGGCTTTCCCGAGTTCGTAGGTAAGTACCTCGAATACCTAGCAGCCAATACTCGCCCTAGCACTTACATAAGGTACAGAAAAGCTCTCCAGCACTTCATTGAGTTTCTCGACACACAGGGAACCCCGTCACCCAAGCTTTCCCAAATTCCATTCCATATTATCGAAGAATACAAGCAGACAAGAATAGCACTGGTGAAGCCTCTTACTGTGAATGTAGAGCTTAAGTTTTTGAAAGCTATATACAATTTTGCCATCAAGTGCCGGTGCGCACGAGAGAATCCCGTCAATAAGGTGACCTTCTACAGGGAGACAGAGAAAAAGCCCAGATTCCTTAGAAAAGAGGAGATAGAGCATCTTTTGCAGAATTCCGATGGCCTCTACCCGGTGCTGTATACTTCTCTCAAAACAGGTCTTCGTAAAGGCGAGCTGATTAATCTGACATGGGACAACGTAGACTTTCAAAGGAGGCGTATAGCCGTTGAGAGCAAGCAGGACTGGTGCACAAAAACTGGGAATTCAAGAGAGATACCGGTGGCTGACGACCTCCTTACAGTGCTAAGAGACCTTCCGAGAGCGTGTGATTACGTGTTTTTGAACACGAATGGGAAAAAATATGGCTACCATTTGACTGAGAGGATAAAAAGGCTTGCCAAGCGTATCGGGCTGGCTAGTCTGACTTTGCACACCCTAAGGCACAGTTTCATATCGCATCTTGTGATGAGTGGTGTGGACTTGGTAACGGTGAAGGAGCTGGCTGGTCACTCCGATATCAAGACAACCATGAGGTATGCTCATCTTGCACCAGAGCACCTGAGAAAATCAATAGGTAAGCTTCCATACTAGAGTGTAGGTCGGCGAAGGCTGGTGTGTTTTACTTCCTTTGACTTGAGCCACCGTTCAATATCTCTTTCCCTGAATCTGACGAATCTTCCGACCTTTATACAGGGGATGAGCCTCAGGTGTATCCACTGATAGATGGTGGACTTCTTCACCGATAGAATTCTTGCAACGTCATCTATAGTGAGAAGCTTTTCCATCTTTACCTTCCTGCCTGGCCGAGATTTGTTTTACCTGGAGGTCTCATCCCCTGTTTCTCAAGATCACACGGGTTTTCGTCGGTCCACCTAACGGTTTTCTTGCTAGAGCGATAGACCCGTGCCCGTAGAAATATATCCCACTGTTCGATTCTTCCTTGCGTCTCGCCAACCTCTTGCGTGCGACTGACGTCGGCCTTGATCTTTCCTACGCCTCTCCTAACTGAGGTTCTATGACCCTTGGACATAAGGGGGTTCATTTCCTCAAAGAGGTCATTTTCGCAGAGTCCTCAACCTCCTCATTCTGTCTGCGAGTCTTTGTCGCTCGTCGGTGGATATGCTTCGTCGTGGTGGATGTCTAGCTAACCATCTTCTGATTCTCTCTTCTTCGGTGTCGCAAGGTAGATCAGGATTTAGGCCCTTGATTCCTCTCCTGATGACGCAGTTACGCTTCAACATCTCTAGTGTGAAATAACGAGAGTTATCAAGAGCTCTTTTCTTAGTTTTTCTTTGGTTTCTTATCCAATCGACTTCGCTGAATTTCTTTGCCCTGCAGATTGGCTCATCGGGGAACCAGTAGCGCTGTTCTATGTCCTTATCCAGGGGACAAAGCGGTGCATCACAGGTTTGACAGCTAGGAGATGTCTTTTCTCTAAAGAGGATTTCAAGTTCTCGGCTCTGTGGAGACTTCATGAAAGTACCTTTCTATCGGGTGCACTCCTCTTGAGCGATGGTAGGGAACCTGGAGCTGCCGAATCTGTCGGACTCGCTCGCTCCTTGAGCCACCCTGTCACCAGCGTTTACCCCTCTTTCGGTGACGAGCATGAGACCGTATTCTTCTTTGCCCCAGTAGGTATGTGGCCTTCCCCTTTTCGTCTTTAGTATCGGTATCCAAGAACGAGGGAGGGGACACTTTATGGCTAGCACCATAGGGGCCTCCTTACTTCGAGTTCAAAATAAAAAAACCGGCTTCTTGTAATAAGCCTCGTTTTGAGACTCATTACAAGAAGCCGGTTGCTAGATTTTGCTCGACCGGCGCTCGTTATGAGCTTATTTTAAGAACCTTTATTTCAACCTTATTATAAGACAAAAATCTCGTAAGTCAACCCTTAAAACGACTCATAATGAGTCTTAAAATAAGATTTAGTCTTAAGACTCAAAATAAACCTCTCATTTTAAGTTCAAAATAAGAATCTTCATTTTGAGAAAACTCTTGCTCGTTCTAAGAGCCTTATTTTAGGAGCGTGAAATAAGGATCGTTGATCTTCTTAAAATAGGGCTTCTTAAAATAAGTCTTATAACAAGTGAATAAAGATAGCCCGCGTTGGGTAAAGGGAGCCAACCCGAGTTGCCGAATTGGAATTAGACATGTCTAAGGGGACCGAGACGGTTAGGTGTCCCCTTTGCGGGTGGCGTCATACGGTTGAGCAGAAGAAAAGTAACAGGCTACTAGGGGGCGATTCCGCACGACCAGCCAAAGGGAGTCTGTCTTTCGTGATGTTGATCTCTCCCGGGAGGCCTTTATGAATATCCGAGAAGCCAAGCGTCGAGGACAGGGGGTACCCGAAGTTCGCAGGATCACCTTGGCTGAAGCTCAAGACAATCCCCGTTATCAAAAAACTACTCCAAACCTCATCAACGGGTCATACCGGATTCTGAAAATTCTCATTAAGAAAATCTCCCTCCCTAATCCCATTGAAAATCTAGATTTAGCCTAATTAGGCTATGTTGAGAGTAGTTAACAACACTCCCGCGTGTGTTGTTAATAACCACGGTGTTAATACCTATTAATTTAGGCTATTAGCTTAAATTAGCAAAGACAAGCAAGATCTACGGGGGAAATTTTGCGAAAAAATGCCTCTTCCCCTTGCGCGGCACATTGAGAATTACCCAAAGCACCGCATTGAATTAGGTTTGGTTGGGTGTATACGCCAAGCCACAAGGGATCAAAGGCTGGCCGAGCCTTGGTGTATAGAGAATGGACTTCTGGTAGATTGTTTCGCTCCCCGTTGGAGCTATGCCAGTTACAGCAGGAGCGAACCCGACCTT
>CAYYHL010000216.1:0-3475 GCA_964471775.1 uncultured Clostridia bacterium | reverse complement strand
TATTTAAGGTGTTAGGACGCAATGTCACATAACTTGTTACATTCGCTATCATTCCTGCCCTCATTATACATCGCAGCTGAACATCGAACAATAGGCTAGAAAGTGCAACTAGAACTGCTTGCCTCTGCCCAGAGTGCGCCGAGGCTTAACAAAACGACTTTTTGGGGCCAAATGTCCAAATGCCTACCCCCTAAGCCCTTCATTCTTCCGTGTCTTTACATTGAGCCTATTATGCAAAAGCCTTATAATATTGGACAGATGTTCTAGCAGTGCATTTTGGGCAGCGGGGGAAAGCACATGAGGGCATTAGTTCCCAGAGAGAAGGCGCAGGTCTCCAGGGCGATGAGAATAGTCCCATACCTCACTCCTGAGGAGGTCTACCAGTTAGCCGATGCTGCCAAGCAGGGGAGAAGGGAAGAGCGGGATCATCTCCTGATATTGCTGCTGTTTCAGACAGGGCTCAGGGTCTCCGAGGCGCTTTCATTAACCCCAAGGGATTTAAGGCAGTTTGAGGGGAGACCTGCTTTATCGGTATTGGGAAAGGGCAGAAAGCCGAGGCTGGTGGCTTGCCCTGAGAGATTAGCGTTAGAGCTTCAGGCTTATGCCTACCGCTATCAAATTGCGCTTGATGACCGACTCTTCAAGATAAACCGAAGAAGGGCATGGCAGATAATCAAAGAGGCAGCAATTAAGGCTGGCCTGACGAAGAGGGTCTATCCTCATCTTCTCAGGCATTCCGACGCCATAGAGAGGCTGAGGCAGACGGGAAACCCGAAGGCGCTCCAGCTTCACCTGGGGCACAAGTCGATGCTGATGACCATGAGGTATCTGTCCACGCTTCAACAAGAAGACGCTTTAAGGATTCAGCAGCAGGTGGTGTTTGAGCGATAGCCCAGCCAGACGGATTTGAAGAAAGGCAAACAATGGGGAAAATGGAGATAGAAAGACTTTTGACAATATCATAAATTCGTTTATCATTAAATAGCAGCAGTTTATCACAAACAGTGGAAGGGGGAAACATTATGAAGAAAATCATAGTTATCACCACTGTAGCTCTGGCCCTGGTAGCAACTGTACTCACTGGGTGCGCTGGTAAAGAGCCTAGTGCTGTAACAGCGTTGGTAACTACTTCTGTCGACAGCTTCGAATCGGATGTTCCACTCATAGGGGTGAACTGAGATGATAGATCACGTTTGGACCGTGCTCTGTACACGTAGCATCATCGACAAGAACACGAACAACATTTCATTGTTAGAGGTTCTAGAAGAGGTTGTGGCAGCAAGCGAAGCCCCCACAGAAGATAGGGCTCCAGAGCTTCCAATTAATGCGCAACTTGTAACCCTTTGGGCTAGGCGAGAGTCTTCGCAGCCAACCAGAGGTCGCGCACGAGTGACTTTTGAAGCTCCCTCCCATAGGCTTCTTTTCCAACGCGAGTACGACATTGACCTCACCACCCATTCGCGAATCAGGAAAAGGGCATTGATTAATGGGCTACCTGTTCCGGGGTCGGGGTGGTACCGCTTCAAGGTAGAAGTGCGAGATGAAGGTGACACTTGGCGGGAGGTTGCTCGCGTGCCACTGGAGGTGGATATACGATTTACGCATACTCCCGCGTAATATTGGTCTCCAGTGATTTCTTGCCTTGTTAGCCCTCCAGATACTTCAGGCAAAAGCCAAAACCATTTTGGGTTATTCAAGATAGTGGACAATCGCACCGTTTTGATTTATCATGGTGTCAAGATTGCTTCGGGGAGCGGGATATACCGTGAAAGATCCGGGTAATGACATTGCCCCCCAATCATGGTCGATGCAGAGAGAGGACAAGCCTCAATTTTTGGGACTATCTGCACTCCTGACCGGCACCATGATGAACATGAAATATGTCTCAGGGATAAGGTAAAGGTCATATTCGGTAGGGCTCCGGTCTCGGCGGAATTCGCTCAAAGTGTCGGTGCTGACGGTTACGGCGCCGATGGTTTCCAGGCAGTGGTAGAGGCCTAAAACTCTGTTGCGAGTGGTAGCTAGTGGCTTTCTGAACCAGCCAAAACGGTGTTCTGACAAGGAGGAATCAAAGTGTCCAGAGAAGGAATCTTGGTTAATAATCCCTTAGAAAGGATATCTGGTGAGCAAGTCCAGCTAATTCATGAGGCTTCCATAGAGATATTAAGCAACCCCGGACTCCTGTCTTTTAACCGTAAGGCGGCCGAAATATTCCACTGGCACGGTGCAAAGGTCAGGGATGTTTCCGCTGGTGGCAGCGCTTGCTGGCACGTGAGAATTCCAGAGAGGCTCGTTGTGGACGCTCTTGCCAATACGCCCAAGACAGTCAAACTGGGAGCTAGAAAGCCTGACAATACTCTGGTGATGAAGGGGAACGAGCCGAGGGTATTCTTCATTACCGGCTCCGAAACGAATATCTGCCTGGATGTTGATTTTCCAACCTATGTTAAGAAATCCGACCCTACCAATGAAATTCAGGTGCCCGATTTTCACGCACGACGCGGGACTGTTGCCGACCTGTGCGATTCAGCACACGTCTGCGAGCACCTTGAGACTGTCGATGGCTATATACGGACGGTAAATATCCAGGATAGAGATATTACAGAAGATAACAAAGACGTCAACAAATTCTTTGCTTCCCTAAATAATACTACCAAACACGTAATGTCGGGGCTGACCAACCCGAAACAACTGGACAACGTGGTGAAGATGGCTGAACTCATAGTGGGAGGCAAGGACAAACTTAAGGAAAATCCGATTATTTCTTTCATCACCTGTTTGGTTAAGAGTCCGCTGCAATTCGTTGATGATACCACAGAGACTTTTCTGGATGTTTGCCAGAGAGGACTGCCCATAGTAGTTTCCTCCTCACCCCAGGCTGGAACCAGTGCTCCCATCAAGGAAGCCGGTATTATGGCTCAAATAAATGCTGAAGTCCTAGCTGGTATAACCCTAGGGCAGCTAGTAAATAGGGGGACACCAGTACTTTATGGGAGCGTGCCGGTAATAGCGCGTATGGATACCCTCGGTGATTCCTACGGTGCGGTGGAAACCAGCCAGTATAATATCGACTGCGTTCAGATGGCAAGATTCTACAAGATACCTAACTATTCTACCTCGGGCGTTTGTGATGCCAAGATACCGGGACAGCAATCGTCGATAGAGAGACTATTCTCGGACATTGTGGTTGCTTTAAGTGGTCCCCAGTATCTTCATTGCGCTTTTGGCCTCCTGGGTTGCAATTCTATTTTTTGTCTGTTACAGGCTGTCCTGGATGATGCCCACTTCCAGAGAATTAAATCCTTTCTTAAACCACCTCGGATGAATGAACAGGATTTCGCGGAAATTCAAAAACAAATTAGAGAAGTAGTGGCCACACCACAAAAACTGTTCATTAGCTATATTCGTCCGGTAATGCGCAGCGGAGAAATCTCGGCACCCTATCCCTTTGAAGGGGATGGAAATAGTGATAATG
>CAYYHL010000215.1:0-3475 GCA_964471775.1 uncultured Clostridia bacterium | reverse complement strand
TGTTGCCGCATGTTTTTTCTCTTATCTCGAGGAGGAAGCTCATCCCCTATGTTGCTCTTTTGTTCAGCGCTGGGCTGGTGATCGGCGTGGCAGCTCTTTTACCCACTATAGATGTGGCATCGAGTGCGAGCATGATGTTTCTCTTCCTCTTTTTCTTGGTGAACCTCTGCGTCATCCGGATCCGCCACACTATGGGAGATGAGCTCACTTACGGGTTTGTCATGCCACTTTTCCCGTTTCTACCCATTGCCGCAATAATCATCCAAGCCTTGCTGGCCGGATGGCTCATTCATATGAGTCTCGTGGCCTGGATCGTGACACCCACCTGGATAGCCTTGGGAATGGTGATTTACTACACGTACTCCAGGCATAGGACCACAGTGACTCGGGAGGAGGTTGTGACCCTTCGGGAAGAACCCATCCCCGCTACGAGGGGCTACCGTATTGTGCTTCCCGTTGCCAACCCGACGAACGCAGTCCAACTGGCGTGGCACGCCTTCCGTTTCTGCGCGGCAAAGAGAGCTCAGGTGGAACTGGTATACATGGTGCCTGTACCTCCCCAGGTGCCTCTTTCGGATGCTTCCAGGCACATACTTACCGGGGAAGAAGCTATTGTGGAGGCGATGCTTTATCTTTCAGCTGACTATGCTCTTGGCAGCACAGTCCGTTATTGTCGTAGCATCGCACGCGGGATTATTTCGACCGCTGCTGAGCAGGGAGCTGATCTCCTCATCATGGGGTGGGGAGGGCGAAGAAGGAAGGGCTTCACCCTGGGGCGTGTTGCAGATCCGATACTGGAGCGAGCTCCGTGCAACGTCGCAGTTTTGAAAAACTGTCACCAGCAGAGGTACATGCGCGTGCTTGTCCCGTTCGCTGAAGGCCCTAACAGTGAGTTTGCTCTCGAGGTAGCTTCTATTCTTGTTGAACGGGAGGGTGGTCGGGTAATTGTTTTTCACGTCTCCCGACCGGGCCAGCCTCGTCAGGACATTGACGCGTTCCTCGAGAAGACCGTACCCTCGCTGGGTGTAGAGAGCTCACTATTTGAGCCCAAGTACGCCGCGTCCCGTGACGTTCTAAAGACTCTTCTTGAGGAAACGAACCACTATGATCTGGTTGTAATCGGCGCCGGCCGCGAAGGAATATTTCGACAGGTAGTCATGGGACCGCTGCCCGAAGAATTCGCTCGACGGTGTAAGAGACCCCTGGTCATGGTTAAGGCATCAGGCCCGGTCAAATCTTTCCTGAGAAGATGGCTCTGACACTGCCACTTTGTAGTTAAACTACGTAGGTCTCGATTCAGTCTAGTCCAGCATCAACCCGGATGACCTGACCTGTAATTCCCTCAGAATCTGATGATGCAAGAAAAACGGCGGCACCAGCAACCTCTTCCGGACTAACCAGTCGTCCCAAGGCAGCCTCGTCCATGGCCCTTTTTCTGGCCATATCGGGTGATATTCCCATTGCTTTTGCTCTCGCCCTAAAGACACGATCCATTCGTTCACCCTCCACCGGCCCCGGACAAATCGCATTAACTCGAATTCCATGAACACCGACTTCTAAGGCTAGTGTCTTAGTCAAACCAAGAATACCCGATTTGGAAACGACGTACGGAGCACGTCTCCATAATCCCTTTATTCCAGCTGTAGAACTTATGTTTAGAATATTTCCACTTTTGTTTTTTATCATATGCTTGAGGGCAGCCTTCGCACACAGGTAAGCTCCTGTAAGATTTACCGCAAGAACTCTCTCCCAATCCTCCATAGCAAGATTGGCTACAGGAACAGTTGGTCCCGCAATTCCGGTATTGTTGACCAGGATGTCTATCCTGCCCAGGTAGCTGACAGCTGAACTCACGAACTCATTCACTTGGTCCTCATTAGAGATGTCTGCCACAAACGGATACGCACGTCGCCCCATTTTCCTGATTCCCTCGGCAGTTTCTTCAAGAGGGGACTTTGTCCGGGCTGCCATAGCAACATCTGCTCCCTCTCTTGCAAAAGCCAAGGAAATTGCCCTCCCGAGTCCCTTTCCACCGCCTGTAACCAGTGCAACTTTCCCTTCTAGTTTTATTGTTAGGCTCCTTTCCAGTTTCGTGGTGTCGTCCAGTCAGTAATCTTCTCTAACTCTTTGTATTCATAGGTATTTCAATAAGTTAAGTGGTTCTTTGTTTGTTTTTATTCCAAGTACTCCCCCTTGTGGCCGCATCTCCGTCTTTTTCCAGACCCTGCACCGTTTCAATGAAACCGTAGCTTAGCACCTTATCCCCGAGTCTGTGGGGAATGTAGTTTTCAGGGACAACTTTGAGTTCCCTGTCAGCCTTTTGGCCCACACGGACATGAGCTAGCTTATCTAAAGAGATACTTTCGAGAAACTTCATCCACCGAATGGTCTCGTAAGATACCAGTTTTCCAACCCTGTTTCTGCTGCACCGTGAACACAGAATTCCTCCCTCATATCCACTAAAATAGACCTCTCGCCTCGCCTCTATTCTCCGATGGCAGTCTACGCAACCTGTAAGATAGGGTCGGTATCCCAGAATGGTCAGCATCTTTAGCTCAAAGGAGCGCATGAGGACGGGCAGGTTCTTTTTGGGAACCTTCTCCAGTAGGGAGAGCATCTTCAATACGAGGTCAAAAAGAAACGGAGGAGTCTCGGCTCCCCGAATGAATTTCATGATTAGCTCAACAAGATAGTAGCCATAGGAAAGCCTTACGAGTTCATTTCTGATACCAAGAAAGGAAGAATTAATCTTGCATTCATTAAATGTATCTACCTCTATCCGCTGACTCTTATAAAGAACTGCGGTTACATATGAGAGCATCTGCACAGCAGGGGCAAACCTACTTTTCAGCCTTCTTGCGCCTTTAGCTCTCTAAGCCGAGCTTGATAGTGAGCTATCTCTTTAATGTGCACTGTCCTCTTTCAGTAACCAGAAACTGGCTTTAGGAATTCAAGCAAGTTTTTTGCTCTGTCTATAGAGTTTTGCCTCATCGACTATGTGTATCGTAGCTCTTTGCTAAGGAGAGGTCAAGCGCCGTTATCTAGTATCCTGAAAAATCCCACAAGACGAATTTGTCAGGACACTGCAGAAAACGCCTTGACAAAATTGAGTGTTTACGTTATAAACTCAAGAGGCCTAGAAGGAATGTAATTCCTATTATGGGAATGCCCTGATGACAAAAACCCCATCAATTGCCAAAACTGTAGATAAGGCTTTGCGGATCATAGATACTTTCTCACGGACACAGAAGGAAATCGGTATAAGTGAAATAGCCAGAAAAATAGGAATTAATACTAGTACTGTCCAGAGAATAATTAATACCTTATGTAGGTATGACTACCTTCAACAGGATTCTGGAAGTAGCGCGTACAAGTTGGGTTTTAAGTTCCTACAAATAGGCAGTCGCATTCTTCAAGAAATGGACCTACGGCGCGTGGCCCGGCCGTTCCTGGAGAAATTAGGGGATAGAGCGCA
>CAYYHL010000214.1:0-3481 GCA_964471775.1 uncultured Clostridia bacterium | reverse complement strand
TGTTAATATCTTTTTCCGTATACCCGAGAGAATAGACAATGTCCATAGTTGAAATATATCTCCACTTGCCCTCTTCTAATAGGAAAAGTTCATTCCGTCCAGAAACTTGGTAAATGGGAGACTTAGCTTCCAAACTGCGTGCTCTAACACCCAATATTCCTGCCCAGATAACAGCTACGATAATTACGGCTCCTTTGATCTCTTTCACTTTTTTCGGTTTGGCTCTAGCAACGGGTTTTTGGTTCGTGAGGATCCCTGGTCGAACTTAGACAGGTCTTTTCTAAAATTGCCTCAAAATCATGAGTGATGCTGTCCCAGCTACATCTTTCAACAAACCGTTTTGCTTTCAAGCCTTCTTCAGCCAGGTTACCATTCTTAATTAACTTGACCGCTCTTTCTACAACCTCTCCTGATTCATCAGCATAGACAACACCATTATTATTGCCGAACTCCTTTACTACTCCAGGCAATTTCGTAGCTATCACTGGCTTTCCCGCTGCCATATACTCGTATATCTTTATAGGAACAATATTGTGGGTCACTTCATTGTCATGAGCCGGGAATAAGCAGAGATCAGAGCTTTTCAAGAATTCCGGGATTTTCTGGTAGGGCTGCCAGCCGGCAAGGATTATTCTATCCTGTAAATTGCATTTTCGTTGAATCTTTCTAAGTTCAGCGTATAGATCGCCGTCTCCCACTATCAACAGTTTAAGGGTAAATTCCTTTTTCTTGATTTTGGCAAGATCTAAAGCAACTTCTTTTAATCCGGAAAAATGGTAAAGCCACCCCATAAAAAGAAGAACAAAATCGTTCTTTCCAATTTTGTACTGCTTTCTTACCCTGCTGCCATCAGTATGCGGATTGAAACGCTCAAGATCCACTCCTGCCCTTACCAAACAAGTTCGGTCAGGATGGGAGCCCATTTCTATTGCATAGTCCTTGAGTTTATCGTTTATTACGATAACTCCATTAGAGTCTTTCAGAGTTTTTTTCTTGAATATTTTTGCCACCCACTGAACAGATTTAGCAGGAACAAGAAAGTGTAGAACATCTATCAGATAGTATATGAAGGGGATACCATTTTTTTTGGCCAGCTTCATAGCCAGGTAAGTATTAAGAATACCAAACCCAACAATTACCTCAGGCTTAAACTCTTTGATCTGTCGAGCAATTTCTTTTCTATGAAAGAAAATCAGCGAGAGATGCTCCAATCCCGGAATCTTTATCATAGCTGGACGAAAAAGAGTAACATTAGCTTTCTTATGAACCTTTGATACTCTCTCGAGAACCTGCCTTTTTGAATATAGGTTCTTCCTAGCTTCTTTTTTCCACAAGAGCTGGTAGTCGATAACCCGTATTTGGTGTCCTTTTAGTGAGAGCCTCTCCATCAAATGGTGTTGCTGATGGGGACCTCTTTTAATCCAATCTGCTTCTTGAACAACCAGAATCTTCATTTTGTCTCTCGACGTCCTCTAAGATTTTGCACTTATCTTTATTTTGTCCCAATGCTCTGAAATCCAGTCAATCGTTTTTTGGATACCCTCTTTAATCTCAGTTTTGGGATTGTAGCCCAGGACCTTTCTAGCCTTCTCTATGGATGCTCTTCTTCTAACGATTTTGTCCCAGCTTCTTGTTTTAGAGAATACCACTCCTTTGTCATTTCCGGTGAGCTCATTAATCATATTGGCCAGGTCTATGACTTTGGTTTCTGTCTCCGATGCTAAGTTAAAGACCTTCCCTACAGCCTCGGGCAGTACACCCAATCGCAGGACTCCGTCAACCACATCTTCGACAAAAGTAAAATCTCTGGTTTCCTTACCGGATCCGGTTATAGGTAAGGCCTGCCCACGCTTAGCCCAGTAGATAAAATTGGGCATCACGTTTCTGTACCTTCCGGGAATCTCTCCAGGACCATAGACATTGAAAAAACGACCTATGACTACCGGTAGACCAAAATAGTTGTGGAAGAAATTACAGTATAGCTCCCCTAAGAGTTTAGTAATTTGATAGGGAGTATCGAGCCTTAGACATACAAAGTCTTCTTTTAAAGGTAGGGGAGCTTCGCTTCCGTAGACCGAACATCCAGAGGAGGCAAAAACGAACTTTGAAGACTTAGTCAGGCGCGAATACTCTAATACTTTTAAAGTGCCCAGGCCGTTGACCATAAGATCCGTTTCCGGATGATCAACCGAATTCTGATTAGCAAAGTGAGCAGCTAGATGAAATACACAATCATATTCATCAGAAAAAGCTCTCTTCAGGCACTCTTCATCAAGGATACTTCCCTGAATGAAATTTACCCGCGGGTCCTCAGGTATATTCCATCTTTCCGCAGAGGAAAGATCATCTAATATAGACACCTTCTGGGCACCAACTTTCAGTAAAGCCGAGGCTAAATTGCTCCCGATACACCCCGCGCCACCGGTGATCAACACCGTTCTATCCGTATATTCCCTTAGATGCTTTTCCATTATTTACCCCTCCAGGCCATAGATACTCTTCATCCATTCAATAGTTTTCGGTATTCCTTGTTCTGGTGAAATCTTAGGATCGTGCCCTAAGTCCTTTGCCGCCTTGGAAGAATCAATCTTCTTCACTCTGGTAGTGAAAGGCTCAGCTTTCTTATATCCCACCTTGGAATCATCCCTTTTAAGGTAGTCCAGGATAAGATCCGAAATGTGCTTTATTTCACATTCCCACTCCCTTCTTCCAGCGATATTGTAGACTTCTCCCGCAATGAAATTATCAATGATGTTAGCAAAAGTTCGGCAGGTATCTTCTACATAATCAAAAATACGTCTGTGACCCATGTAGACCGTGTAGGGCATATTCATTAAAGCTTTGTAGATAAAGTTCGGAACCACTCCGCGGTAAGGAGTATAATGTTCGTAAGGTCCGTAGGCATTAACCGGTCGAACTCTTACTGTTTCTGTCCCATACATAGCCGAGGAGTTTAATACCTGCATCTCATTAACCCATTTTGTCATAGCGTAGTCATTCATCTGTTTTATGGGGACAGTGTCCATTATGTCTTCTTTCATTACCGCGTCATAATCCCCGTAAACCTCGGCGCTACTAAAAAGTATCATTTTAAACTTTTTTCTCTCCTGCATCCTGATGAGATTCTTGGTGCCAATGACATTGGTGAGCCACAGGTTCTCGTAGTAATCTTCTCCATTCCAGCGACCATATTCTGCCGCAGTATGATACAGATAATCAAAGTCTAGTCCTTCAAATATCTTTTCAATTTGCCGATATTTAGTAATATCACACCTCATATATTTATCTTCGGATGAATGCATCAAATCACAAATCCAGACTTCATGACCTCTTTTTCGCAACTCCAGAACAAGATTCGATCCAATAAATCCTTTGCCCCCGGTTACCAGTATCTTTTTCCCTGCCATATCTCATCCTCCAAATTCTCAGTTTCTATTTTGGTAGCTCATTAAACTCTACGACACCTAAATATTACTGTCCC
>CAYYHL010000213.1:2484-3483 GCA_964471775.1 uncultured Clostridia bacterium | reverse complement strand
GTCAAGGTTAGAAAGAGGCTCATCAAAAAGAAACACTCTAGGATCACGTACGATAGCTCTTCCCAGAGCGACCCTCTGACGTTGCCCTCCCGAGAGCTCCTTAGGTTTTCGGTTCAGGAGCTCCGCGATACCCAGCATTTTGGCAGTACGCCTGACTATCTTATCAATCTCATCCTTAGGAGTTCTTCTCAGCCGCAACCCAAAGGACATATTTCGATACACGTCCATGTGGGGGTAAAGAGCATAGTTCTGAAAGACCATGGCAACATCTCTATCCTTCGGAGGGACATCGTTAACTAATCTGTCGCCAATGTAGATCTCCCCGCCCGTCACTTCCTCAAGTCCAGCAATAGAGCGTAGAGTAGTGGTCTTACCGCAGCCGGAAGGACCAACCAGAATTACGAATTCTCCGTCTTCGATATTCAGAGTAAAATCTTTAACTGCCACTACCTTCCCAAAAAGCTTGCTCACATTTTTTACCTTAACCTCCGCCATTCTCTACCTCACCTTCTTGAAAGAGAGTTATGAAGGTGGGCCCGTGACCTTTGAGCCCACCTTCTCCCTATTTCCTTACAGTCCCACGGATATTACCGCTTCATACTCGCTGTAAGATTCTGCTCCTGAACCATCCGTTATATTTGAGACATCCAGAATCAGGCTCACGTCGTCAGTCAGGGGATGACTATACTCACCGTAGATTTTGGAATAGTCTTCGGCTGTAGGTACACCCGCTCCGTTGAAATTCTTATCAACACCGGTGTATTCGAACGTAACGGTACCTAGTCCTCCACCCAAGGCATACGCAAGACTCCCAAAAAATCCGGAACCATCCTCCCGAGCGGCTGCCTCCGGGTTAAAGTTCCCATACTGACCCACTACAGTCAGTGGATCTGCAGCGTAGGTCACCTGAGCCCCATAGTAAGTACCGTACCAGGTTGCAGTGGCCACATCAGTACCACCGAACAGAGCCTCAAAGGTGAGCGCCTCAACGCCATACGC
>CAYYHL010000213.1:0-2474 GCA_964471775.1 uncultured Clostridia bacterium | reverse complement strand
GCTCCCACAACGTAGCTGAATTTTGGCTCATCGCCCACGGCCTGGTTATTGACCGTCACGTCCACGCTCAGGGGATCTAGCGATGCCTCAAACACTAGGCCCGGATTGCCCGGAATATTGGGTGGGTCGCCGCCTCCTGCCAATCCTGCGACATCATATAGGTCCTTGTCTGCTCCCAGAGGCTTCATGGTAACGTTCATCATGTCACCGGAGTATTTGATATACGCGTCGTCGAACGTCAGAGCTTCTCCGGCTAGGTCAAATTCAGGAGTAAGGTTGGCTTCCCAGCTATCCGACACTAAAGTCACACTATAATCGACCAACACATCTCCTGCCCCAAAGAGACCACTAGCTTCACCATCCAGACTGGTTCCGGTGACCTTGAATTCAATTGTTCCACTGGTACTGATGTCTGCCGCCAGCGCTGCACCTGTAAACACAAAGGCAGACGCCACTAGCATTGCTCCAAGTACCAAACCTTTCTTCATTTGTAGTTCCTCCTGTTGACTTTTGTCTCCACTATTTTCCTCAAGGGTTTCCCCTCCCCTTTACCTTATCCTATCGCTACCACCCCCTTTCCTCAGGAGTTTTCTTCTTGTTAACACATCTCCAGTATTTTGTCAACCCTTCCCTATTTCAGAACTAGTCTATTAAGGACATCACGCCTGAGTTATGATTCCGATTGTAACACGCTCTTGTATGTCTGTCAAGCCCACCTAACCCAGGCCCCTTGATTTGATGAAGAAAAGCATCCTTATCACTTTTACCAAATATCTCCAAAAAGTCAACACAAAGAACCTATTTTCTAAATATGTCTACCGGCCGAATCGTGTTAAATTCTAGCCAGCTTTCTCTTCTTTGTCAAGACCCGCGGATCCTACCCGACCCTTTCTTTGCTTAAGTATATGTTATTCTTCATTCCTTGTCAAGGGGAATCCCGAATACAGGTACTTCACCTGGGTCTTGCAATTTTGTCAAGTTAAGTCCTGTGGCCCTCTCAGGTGAGGTCTCGACTTTCTCTCCAGCTTCCTTTGCCAGTAGCCGCAGGACCGTCCAGAGCTCGTACCGACGGTATGTCTCCAGAACTCTCTTCGTTATCGTACCACGCATTTCAGATCTGTCAAGAGGTATCTCGGCACCATTTTCCCGTGCTCCACAGGAACCCTCTTCCCGTCTTCGACGGCACGCATGTCCCGAATGTCACTTCAGAAAAATATGCCTCGAAACTGGGAAGAACAAAGCTCTGTCTGTCTCGCACATCAATATTTTCGTGGGGGTATCAACGACCAGGCTCTCGACGAGTTCTTCCTTTTCTTATAAGTCTTAGCAAAATCAGTCAAGGTCACACTAAATCAAAAATCCTTGCCTCAAGCTTATCCACATCAACTAATTCTACGCAAGAGCGTCCGGTAAGCCATCCTCCCCGGTCTCCCGGGTTCAGCAAGAGAGTCTCCCTCCTCACCTTGGGAAGATTATCATGTGAGTCCGCCGTAATGCCAATGACTATTTGTGTTCTCCTCAAAGAGTTTCCGGCAATGAAAGGATAGACTCTTCCCTGAAAACTTAGGGCTCAGCGGACAAATCCTGAATCATCTTCAAGAACTGCTGTTCTGCAAGAATCCTCAGGTCTAGTTTGCGAGCCTTCTCATACTTAGATCCAGGATCCTTTCCCACCACCACGTAGTCAAGTTTCTTACTCACCGAACTTACGGCCCTCGCCCCTAATCTTTCGATTAGCGTCTCCGCCTGCTGACGACTGTAGTGCTCCAGGCTCCCCGTAAAAACAAAAGTTCTTCCGACCAAGGGACCCTTTTTTCTCTTCTCTTCCACCTCTTCCTTCATCCTAAGCCCGTATTGGGTGAGTCTTCGAAGAAGCTTCCTATTCCTTTCCTCCTGGAAAAAAAGCGCTACCGACTCTGCCGTACGAGGACCAATTTCGGATATGGCCTGGAGGATCTCCTCTTTAGCCTTGGAGAGCTCCTCCAGAGATGGGAAATTCTCAGCCAGGATCCTGGCTCCTCTGATACCCACATACCTGATTCCCAAAGCAAAGATAAGACGGGATAACGATTGGTACCTGCTCTTTTCAATCTGAGCCAGAAGGTTCTCTGAAGACTTTTTTCCCATTCTCTCCAATGAAGAAAGGGTGGAAAGGTCCAACTCATAAATGTCGGCTATGTCCAAAAGAAGTCTCTTATCTACCAACTGATCAATCAACTTATTGCCCAGACCCTCAATGTCCATGGCCTGGCGCTGAGCGTAATGAGCAATCCTTTCCTTCAGTTGAGCCGGGCAGGATGAGCCTATGCAACGAGCCACAGCCTCATCGGGCAATCTAACTACTTTTGCTCCACACACTGGACATCTGGGGGGCATACGAAATTCCTTCTCCGTGCCCCTGCGCCTGCTCTCCACCACTTTAACCACCTGAGGGATAATATCTCCCCCTTTTTCGATAATAGCTGTATCTCCTA
>CAYYHL010000212.1:0-3523 GCA_964471775.1 uncultured Clostridia bacterium | reverse complement strand
AACGTATGCTGTATTATACGGGAAAGATAAGAAAAGTAGGGGAGGTCCACGAAGGCACAGCAGTTATGGATTGGATGATACAGGAGAAGGAAAGGGGCATTACTATTACCTCTGCCGCAACCACCTGTTTCTGGAAAGGCCATCAGACAAATATTATTGATACTCCGGGCCACGTTGATTTCACCGTCGAAGTGGAGAGAACTCTCAGGATCTTGGACGGAGCGGTAATCATTTTTTGTGGTGTGGAGGGAGTTGAGCCGCAGTCAGAGGCAGTCTGGCATCAGGCCAACCGTTATGACATTCCTCGTATTATCTTCATCAATAAACTAGACAGAGTGGGGGCTGATTTTTGGCAGGTGGTGGAATCTGTGGGCGAAGAATTCGATCTTACACCTCTGCCTCTTCAAATTCCCATTGGTGAGGAGGAGGGTTTCCGGGGGGTGGTGGATTTGGTGCGAATGGAAGCAGTGATTTGGCATGGCGAGGACTTAAAGGCCCAGGTTTCCAGGGAACCAATTCCTCCTGATTTGACAGCGAAAGCTCAGGATTCTCACCATCAGCTGGTGGAGAAAGTGGCTGAAGCTAGTGATGATTCCTTGGAGAAGTTCTTGGAAAAAGGAGATCTCGATCCAGAAGAAATCAAGAAGGCGGTTAGATATATGTGTCTTCATCATAAAGCAGTGCCCGTAGTTTGTGGAAGTGCGCTGAAGAATAAAGGAACCCGTCTTCTTTTGGATGCCGTGGTGGATTACCTGCCTTCTCCTTTGGATGTTCCTCCAGTAGAGGGATTGGATCCCATATCAGGTGAAAAGGAGATAAGATCCCCCTCACCGGATGAACCCTTGGCTGCCCTCGCTTTTAAGGTTGTCACCGATCCCTACGTGGGGAGATTGACTTACTTTCGGGTTTATTCGGGAAAGATCAAGGTAGGCTCTTTTGTTTATAACTCTATGAAACATGAGAAAGAGAGGTTCGGCCGTATTCTGGAAATGCACGCTAACTATAGACAGGAGCGGACAGAAATCAAAGCTGGAGAAATTGGAGCAGCTATAGGCCCTCGAAATATTGATACCGGGGACTCTCTCTGCGATGAGCGGCACCCTGTCATCCTGGAAAACATACAGTTTGCCGAACCAGTACTCTCTACGGCCATTGAGTCCAAGACGAAGCTGGACCAGAAGAAACTGGCTGATTCCCTTTCCAGGTTGGCCGGGGAGGATCCCACCTTCAGAGTTCACCAAGATAGGGAAACTGGTCAAACCATAATTTCGGGAATGGGCCAGCTTCATCTAGAAGTTATCCTTGATAGACTAAGGCGAGAGTTTAATGTTGGAGTAAGCACGGGCGAACCTCAAGTGGCTTATCGGGAGACGGTGAGGAATAAAGTCCTAGCTCAGGGTCGATATGTCCACCAGAGTGGAGGGAGGGGGCAGTACGGAGATGTATCGATCCAAGTGGAACCGAGGAACAAAGATGATGAAATTGTGTTCCGGGACAAGACTAGAGGCGGCCCTATTCCCAAGGAATTTGTGCCGGCCATACGAAAGGGGATTGAGCAGGCCATGAATGCGGGAGTTCTGGCAGGCTATCCTCTGGTTGACATCAAGGTAACCCTCCTTGATGGTTCATATCATCCGGTAGATTCTTCGGAGTTCGCCTTTAGGACTGCTGCCTCCATCGCCTTTAGGAAGGCGGCCCTGAAGGCAGATCCATACCTCTTGGAACCTATGATGAAGGTAGAGATAAGAGTTCCTCAGGAATTTTTGGGAGAGGTATTTGGGGATATAACTGGCCGACGCGGGGAGATTCATAAAATGGAAACCCGGGGAAACATTCGGTATCTCAAAAGCTATGTTCCTTTAGCAGAACTGTTCGGCTACGTTACGCGCCTCAGGTCCTTAACACAGGGCAAAGCGGTACCCAACATAGAGTTTTCTCATTACCAGGAGGTACCCCCGGGAATGGCTGGCCAGCTCACAAGGGATTATGGTGCGACGAGATAAAGAGGTGAGGGATGCCTGAACAGAAGATCAGAATCAAGTTGAAGGCGTACGACCACCGAATATTGGATCAATCGGTGAAAAAAATCGTGGAGACTATAAATAGAACAGGAGGAAAAATCTGCGGTCCTGTACCTCTACCTACTAAGGTCAGCCGATTCACGGTGATAAAATCTCCTCATACTCACAAGGATGCCCGGGAGCAGTTTGAAATGAGAATTCATAAAAGACTGATTGATATTGTGCAATCAAACCCCAAAACTGTGGATGCCTTGATGGGAATGAGTCTTCCCACCGGAGTGCACATTGAGGTGAAGCTGTGACAAAGGCGATCCTAGGAAAAAAGCTGGGGATGACTCACATCTTTGAAAAAGATACTCTTGTTCCCGTAAGTTTGGTTGAGGCCGGGCCCTGCATCATAGTCCAAAAGAAGATGCAGGACAAGGATGGATATGAAGCCATTCAGATAGGTTTCAAGGAGACCAAAAGACTCAACAAACCAAGGCTGGGATACTTTGAAAAAAGAGGGATTCCGTCTCAAAAATACCTCAGGGAAATAAGGATGAAGAGCGTGGATGAGTGTGAGGCCGGGGATGAGATTAGAGTGAATATTTTCAAGGAGGGAGATTTAGTAAGTGTTAGTGGTATTTCCAAAGGGAAAGGCTTTGCAGGGGTAGTTAAAAGACACGGTTTCAAGGGGGGCCCTGCTTCTCACGGAGCAAAACAATGGCATCGCAGGCCTGGCTCCATAGGAGCTTCTGCTGACCCGTCCCGGGTATTTAAGGGAAAGAAAATGCCGGGAAGGATGGGATGGGAGAAAATCACCGTGCATAATCTGAAGGTGGTTAAAATAGACGAGAAGGAGAATCTTCTCCTGATTAAGGGGAGTTTGCCAGGCAAGGGGGGAGATCTTTTGACCATAAAAGGATATGAGAGCTAAGAATGCAAGTGCCGCTTTACGATACAAAAGGTGAGAGGGCTGGAGACATTACGCTGGATAAGGATATCTTCGAAGGCGACATTAATAGATGGATTCTGAGGGAAGTAATATTGGCCCATCACACTAACCAGAGAAGAGGAACAGCCTCAACCAAGTCCCGAAGTGAAGTAAGAGGTGGAGGCCGCAAACCCTTTGCTCAGAAGGGCACTGGAAGAGCGAGAGCAGGAACCATTCGCTCACCATTGCGGGTTGGGGGAGGGGTTACCTTTGGACCCAAACCGAGGAGTTTTGAATATTCTTTGCCCAAGAAAACCAAAAGATTAGCCTTCAGATCCAGTCTTAGAAAGAAGCTGAGGGAGAATTCACTTTTTGTTCTGGATAAGCTTAAGCTGAATGAGCCCAAGACGCGGGAGATGGCCAAACTCTTAAGTCAGTTTCCTGTGGAAGGTAAAACCTTATTGATATTGGAAAAGTGGAATGAGAAGATAAGAAGGGCCACCTCCAATCTAAAGCACCTACAAGTCAGACTTGCTCCTTTGGTCTCAGCGTATGATATCCTCTCTCATGAGAGTGTATTGGTAAC
>CAYYHL010000211.1:0-3538 GCA_964471775.1 uncultured Clostridia bacterium | reverse complement strand
ACTGTATTCAGAAAGACACGCCTTCTGAAAATATACTTGCTCTTTACAGAGCTGTTGACAAGTTCGGCAGGTACCCCATCAATCCTTAATCGGCCGAGAGGTCCTTCTTCATTCTCTCGAAATCTTCTTCAGTGATTTCTCCCTTCGCATAGCGTTGCTTGAGGATGCCCAAGGGTGACTCGTCAAGAATAGCCGCCGGACCCGGCTCCCCGGTAATCCTTTCCAGTTGGGACTCCCAGTGGTCATGAGTCTCAAAATGAAGGTTCGGATCGCGGAAGAGCACGTACAGCCACCAGATACCCCATACAATATTGACCCCAGGAATGATCATCAAAACGATATACAAGGCCATATTTCGGGGAATGAGGGGGTGTACAATCTCGGAATCAAAGGAAATTCCCTTTTCCTTTAGTTTCCCCGAGACACGGCGAAAGAAGTCTAGCTCGGCCCGCTCGTGGATAGCGTAGTCGAGAGTAAGCCAGTACCACGCCACGAGGGTCAGGATCGACCCCACAATGCCGAAGAAGTAACTAAACACGACCCAGAGGACGAAAAAGGCAGTGCTGCGGGGTTGTTCTCGGAGAGTCAGTTGCATATCAGAGGTGGCCCAGTCATCCAGATCAATTTGGTGTTTTTCTTTGAGCCAGCGCGAAAGACTGACCTTTAGCCTTTTAGCTCGCTCTATATGATCATTCCGTCTCGAGTATAGCCGCCACTGGTACCACCAGTGAACTACGGACATGGCGATTCCAATTGCCACCATACCTATGATCCATCCGGTGATCCATCCAATGAGGCCAGGCGGAAACCAAGGATCAAAATCAAAATAGGGATTGGGATCAAAAGTGTACTGAACCTGCCGGACCATACTCTGGCCCCAGAAGTAGAATCCCATTGTGGCAGCCACGGCAATTAAGAGAGCCACCATCACCACAATAATTATTAGATAGATTCCGAACGAGAGTCGGCGGTCAGTGTCCTTCCTCCTTCTCAGTTCGGGAATACCATTAGCCATAATAATCCTCCTTTTCTATGCCTTGCACTGCTGACGAGTGTGTCATTCTCGAGGTTTTCCCAGAAAGGTCCTTTTTCGTTTTTTCCTCAGGACTCCTTACTCTTTCCGAACCTTAGAGCCTGCTCCGAACTCTAGCTCTTCGCCTATTCCTTGGAAATGTTCTCCTTCATTTTTTCAAATTCCTCTTTGGTAATCTCTCCTTTCGCGTAACGTTTGGCAAGAGCTTCCAGCGCCTGCTTCTGGTGTCGATACTTTGCATGGCAAAAGGGAAAGTCCCAATGCTTACCCCACTTTGTTCGGTGAGTCATGATGCTGGCTCCAATTGCAACCAGGACTAGGGCCCAGAAAACACCCCAGAGATTTCCCGCTATGGGAACTCCTAAGGTCTTTAGTAGAAGAAGAATCCCCACAATGACCAGTACTATTCCAAACCACATCAGACAACCTCCTTAATTGGTATGCTATAAGTCAAGGAAGCACCACTTACTATATCAGATTACAGAAAAAGTCAAACTGAGTGGTGGATGGTGCCAGGAAAGGCCACGGGGTAGTTTGACAAACGGCGAATTTCACCGTATAATGCGAAAAAGCTGAAGTGGGGAACGCAGCTATTCAAACTCTAGCCAAAAGCTGTCTAATTTCGTACCGGGAGAAAGTTTGAGGGGGCTCGCATTGCTGTGAACCAAGGAGCAAAGGGCAAATTTTCCAAAAGGAGACTCAAAATGGCGAGAACATCAATGGATCTGGAGGAGAATATAGCAGCGCTCCTATGCTATGTTGTGGGTTGGGTAACAGCTATTGTTTTCTTAGTGCTAGAGAAGGAGAATAAGTTTGTTCGGTTTCATGCCTTTCAGTCTCTGTTAACATTTCTACCACTGTCGGTATTGGCCTGGATATTGGGGTGGATACCGTTCGCCGGATGGGTACTCGCAGGTTTGGTATGGGTGTTGATAGTGATACTCTGGTTGATTCTCATGTTCAAAGCATACAAGGGTGAGAAATACAAGCTGCCAATTGTAGGAGATCTTGCTGAAAAGCAGACAGGATAGAATAAGGGGAAGAAATCCTCAAGCAACCGAGACGCACCTATGGACGATGAGTAGTGACAAATTGCCCAATCTACTTTAGGATATGCTCAGAGGGGCAAGAGAAGGTAACAAAGCGAAGGCCAGCATGGAAGTATTGAATGATGTACCCTTTCAACTGGACGTTGATACACTCTTAACGAGGCTGCACATCGACAGAGAAAGCCAAGACGTGAAAGATTTGCAACATTTAATCAAGAAGGCGACTTCTGTAGCGAGGCCAAAGGCTATGTATGAAGTTACCTATATTGAATCCAAGAACTACGACACAGTGGATGTTGGAGGAGTAACGTTCACCAGCCGCATTCTTCGTGTTAACTTGGACAAAGTAGAAAGAGTTTTCCCGTATATCGCCACATGCGGGAGGGAACTGGACAAAGTAGCACCTGCAAGTGATGATTTTCTGAGACTTTTCTGGCTGGACACACTCAAAGATATGGCTCTAGAGGCTAGTAGAAAATATCTTAGTAATTATCTAAAAAGAAAATATGCGCTGGGGCAAATCTCAAAAATGAGTCCAGGATCAGGATCTCAGGACGTATGGCGAATAGAACAGCAAAAACAATTGTTTTCGATTTTCGGTAATGTACAAGATTTGATTGGAGTTAAGCTCACCGACAGCTTCTTAATGATTCCGAACAAATCTGTCTCTGGAATATATTTCCCCACAGAAATCAGGTTTGAAAGTTGTAAGCTGTGCCCAAGGGAAGTATGCCGGGGAAGAAGGGCACCTTATGACAGAAATTTGTTAGAGTCGTACTATAGGGACAAAGCTTGAAGCTGCCGATGACAAAATACTTACGGCTTCAGTGGCTTTCGTCCGGCCGATTGAAAGGAGTCCGATGCCAGCACATAAGCGGAGCTTGATAGAAGCTAAGTTAGGTGAATCTCTTGAGTCTTTCCTGGCGAGGAGATTAGCCGAAAAACGAGGAACCGGGAGCATTGCGAGAGAAATCGGCGTTGATCCCGCCACTGTTAGATACTACATCAAAAAATTCAAGCTCAAAGGGGAACACATAGATCGGTGCCTTTGCATTCTATGCACCAACAAATGCGACGAGAAAGAAAGAACCCATAGGCTAAGAAGGTGCATTGTCTTTTGTGTTGATTTTAAGGGAAAACGGAGTGAAAGAAAATGATCGAGGCTTTAATTTACTCTCAAGAGGACTGATTGGCAGGGAGATCAAGAGGGGAATCATGATGAAACAGGCTGAACAGAAAGAGATAGGAAGGATTAGAGTCACCGATACCAGGGAACTGGTCGCCTCCCTCATAGACGATGAGAAGTTGGATTTGAGAATATGGGTGGACAGTGAGAGCTACAAAGGATGGACAAAGCAAGGCTTGCGGTTCTATCTTCACGAGGGCAACTGGGATGAGTTTAAGAAGCTTATTGATAAGGTGGACCAGGCTTATCAGGAAATAGCGTGAAGACAGG
>CAYYHL010000210.1:0-3563 GCA_964471775.1 uncultured Clostridia bacterium | reverse complement strand
AGAAAAAGTCAAAGAAAAAGTCAAAGAAGAAGTCAAAGAAGAAGTCAAAGAAGAAACTGAGGAGAGGGAGGAAGTAAGCGAGGGAGCGAGAGAAAAACAACCGAGGAAGATGAGAGAAGCAAAAGATGAGGGGGTTGAAGAAGAAAAAGGAGTAACAGAAGAAAGAATACAGCAAGAGATAGTTGCAGAAGAGGCGACAAAGAGGGAAGAAAAAGCCAAAGGTAGAGCTAAAGAAAGAACTGAAGAAGAAACCAAGAAGAAAACTGAACCAAAAGCTCGCGAGAAGGATAAAGAGAAAGCTGCGGAGAAAACTGAGAAGAAAACTGAGAAGAAAACTGAGAAGAAAACTGAGAAGAAAACTGAGAAGAAAAGCAAAGACAAGACTAAAGATAAAACTGGAGAGAAAGACAAAGAGGAAGCTAAACAGGGAACGAAAGGAAAAACAAGACGGAAAGCCAAGAAAGCCGGAAAAACTGAGGAAGCTGAATCTGAAGCAACTTAGGTAGTCTCAAAAAGCCAGAAAATGCTAACGTGTAATGAACCGATGAGAAAAGGGAAGGTAGAAGAAAAGTCTGCTGGTGACGAGGCAGCGAAATTGTAGCTAGACCGGAACAAAACGGAGGTTTGATTCATGGGTATTTCGTTGGATACGATAAGGAAGTTGCGTGAGGAGACTTTGGCGGGGGTTCTTGATTGTAAGAAAGCTCTTATCGAGGCCAAGGGCAATATCCCTGAAGCCAAAAAAATCTTGAGGAAAAGGGGGATAAAGATTGCGGAGAAGAAGAGTGGTGAGAAAACCGCTCAGGGCATTATTGGCTCCTATGTTCACCACGATGGAAAGGTAGGGGTGCTGGTGGAGATTCACTGCCAGTCTGATTTCGTAGCGAGAAATACGGAGTTGCAGTCGTTTGCCAAAGATATGGCCATGCACATTGCGGCCTTTGATCCTCAGTGGATTTCGCCTGAGGAAATTCCAATCTCAGTTCTAGAGGAAGAGAAAGGTATTCTCAGGGATGAAGCGGAAAAAGAAGGCAAGCCCCAGCATATACTGGAGAAGATTGTGGAGGGCCGCTTGAGGAAATTTCATGCTCGAGTATGTCTTCTGGAGCAGCCATTTTTCAGGGATGATAAGAAAAAGGTCATTGATTGTCTGAGGGAGCTAATAGCCAAAGTTGGGGAGAACGTGAAGATTGACCGCTTTGTCAGGTATAAACTAAGGGAGGACCATGAGAGTACGGAATGAATAAGTCAAAAATCAAATGGGAAAAGGTGGTTCTCAAGATAGGTGGGGAAAGCTTAGCTGGCAAGAGTGGGTACGGAATTTCCTCCACTCAGGTAAACGTGGTAGCGAGGGAAATTAGAAAAGTCAGGGAGCTAGGGGTCCAGATTGGAGTAATGGTGGGAGGGGGTAATATTCTCAGGGGCAAGGTAGCCTCAGAGCAAGGAGTTGACCGAGCTACTGCTGATTATATGGGGATGCTGGCGACCATCATCAACGCTTTGGCTCTCCAGGATACGCTGGAGCGAATGGGAGTAGTTACCAGAGTCCAGACGGCTGTTGAGATGCAGGAAATTGCTGAGCCTTATATACGAAGAAGACTTTTGCGTCATTTAGAGAAGGGTAGGATCATCATCTTTGCCGGTGGAACAGGAAATCCTTATTTTAGCACAGACACGGCAGCAGCCCTCAGGGCTCTGGAGATGGGAGCCCAGGTGATTCTGAAGGCTACCAAGGTGGATGGAGTCTATTCCTCCGATCCTCTAAAGAACAGGGATGCTGAGAAATTTGACATGATAAAGTATGGAGAATTCTTGAAAAGAAGGCTGGGAGTCATGGATGCTACCGCTGTTTCACTCTGCATGGATAACCACTTACCCATTGTTGTTTTCAACTTGCACAAAAGCGGAAACATCAAGAGGATTGTTTTGGGAGAGAGGGCAGGGACTATGATCGCCGACTAATCGTGCCATCATAACCTCCTCCTTGAGACAGTATCGTCTGAGCACCCTGCCATTTCCCGAAGTTCCTTTTCCTGAAACTAAGAGCAAAGGGGGGAACCGATGGTGAAGGAAATCTACGAAGAGGCCAGCCAGAAGATGGATCAGTCCATTGAGAATTTCAGCAGAAGATACGCCAGATTACGAGGGGATAGAGCCAGGGTGGATTTGGTACAAGATATGAGAGTAGACTGTTACGGGTCGAAGATGAATATCAAGCAACTTGCTAATATCTCCGTCCCTGAACCTCGTCTTGTGGTCATAGAACCCTGGGATAAGTCCATCCTGGTAAATATTGAGAGGGCTATCCTAACTTCCGAATTAGGCATAAATCCCACCAATGACGGAAACCTAATCCGATTGAGTATCCCACCTTTAACAGAGGAGCGAAGAGAAGAAATAGCTCGGATGGTGAAACAATGGGGTGAGGAGGCGAAGGTTGTCGTCAGGAACTGCCGGCGTGAAGCAAGAGAGAAAGTGGAGCAGTTGGAGAAGGAAAACGAGATTTCTGAAGATGAAATGAGACGGGCACAGAAAGAGATCCAGACTCTTACCGATGACTTCATCAGCAGGATAGATGAAATACAGGAAAAGAAGGTAAAGGAAGTACGCCAGGTCTAGTCAGCTGCTACGCTAGATGCGCTCCAGCATATCTTCCCAGAGAGCGGAGAACATCCTTTCGCAAAGCTAAACTCATACCCTATTCTTGAAAAAAAGGTGGACAGCTGCTCACTTTGAAGAGCAACTCTGGCAGAAAAAAAGAGCAATTAATCTCAGGGAGAGAAACGGTGATTTTGATAGGATAAAGATGCTGGCTGAGGCGAAAATGTTTGGCAAAAAGAACAGTTCCTGTTTCGGGATGGACACCCTGGGTTGGAAAGATGTGAGATTAGAACATGGGAAGGATTTCTTGATGGTCAGGGTACCTTCCTATTGTGATATTTTGAAGATGAGAGGGGCTGCGGCCCTGGCAAATCCCAAACAAGAAATAGAAAATGCTCTATCCAAGCCGATAGAAAGCCAACCCATAGAGAATATTATTGCCTCTCACAAGAGCCCTTCCGAGACATCGGTTGCCATAGCTGTATCTGATGACACGCGCCCTGTTCCCTACAATGGAGAAAGAGAAGACGGAATACTTCTTCCTCTTTTGAGAAGATTGGAGAGGATAGGAGTAAAGAGCAAGAACATAAAGATTGTGGTGGCCACCGGAACCCACCTGTCTACCTCTCAGGAGTGGAAAAAAGAAGCCTTTGGAGAGTTCATACACACAAGATACAAGATACTGGACCATGACTCTAGCTCCTCTGACCTGTCCTGCCTTGGCAGCATAGATGGAGTTGAGGTCAAAATAAACCGGGAGTTCTTGAAGGCAGATACTCATATTATCACCGGCTTAGTTGAGCCTCACTTTATGGCAGGGTTTTCAGGTGGGAGGAAAGCGATTTGTCCTGGGCTTGTCAATTGGGAAACCACACATTTCTTGCACTCTGCTGAGTTTATGGATAACCCTAATGCCACAAACCTGGTCCTGAAGGGTAATCCATGCCATGATTTTGCTTCAA
>CAYYHL010000209.1:0-3611 GCA_964471775.1 uncultured Clostridia bacterium | reverse complement strand
CCACCTTCTGGTTTGGCCTGATGCTTCTTATGATTTTTTATGGATATTTCAGGGGATTTCTTCCTCCGGAAGCTCTCGGCATGAGAGCAAGCCTCTACGTGAAATCGGCAGAATTCGTGCGGTATACCGGAATTAATACCATTGATGCTCTGTTAAATGGGAAGCTTTGGATCTTTCTTGATGGCCTGAGGCACCTTATTCTCCCGGTGATTACCCTGACCGTGGTTTCGTGCGCTCTGGTTATGCGCATTATGAGATCAAGTATGCTGGAGGCACTAGGAAGAGGCTACATCACTACTGCCCGAGCAAAGGGAGCTGATGAGAATAGGGTGGTGAAAAAACATGCCCGCAAGAATGCCCTGATACCTGTAATTACGGTCTCTGGCTGGCTAATTGCGGGTCTGGTGCATGGGGTGGTCATCACCGAGACTATCTTTAGCCGGAAGGGCCTGGGATGGTGGTGGGCCAGAGCCGCCATTCAACTGGACATTCCAGCGGTCCTCTGCGCAGTTCTTTTTAATGGTGTCCTCTTCGTGGTAACAAATCTGGTAGTTGATCTCTTGTACGTGTACATCGACCCCCGGGTAAGGCTAAGATGAAAACTCTGAAGGCAAGAGCGGTGAGCTGGGATGAACTCAAGAAGTCACTGAAGCCCCGGGCGGAGGAGCTCAAGTTCAGCCTCCATCGGATAAGAAAGAGTCCTCTTTCCCTAGTAGGACTTTCTCTTATAGTGCTTTTCGCTGCTGTAGCCATCCTGGCTCCTCAGTTAGCTCCGCCAAAACATCCCTATGAACCGTACAACATTCCCCGCTATGGTTATGGTGCCGTGCCGCGACCTCCCTCGGCTGAGCATATATTCGGAACAACCGAAGGCCAGTATGACGTCTACTATGGGGTGATATGGGGAACCAGAACCGCCTTCCGCATTGGTTTTATGGTGGTCGGCGCGTGTTTCCTGATAGGTCTCGTTCTTGGAAGTATCGCCGGTTACTACGGAGGGGTGTTCGATGAGGTTATCATGAGAATTGCGGACATATTCATGTCTGTTCCCACTCTTATTCTAGCTATGGCCCTTGTCACAGCCCTGGGCCATAGTCTCGACAATGTGATAAAGGCGCTCATTATTGTTGGGTGGCCCATATATGCGAGACTTATTCGTGGAGACATACTCAGGGTGAGAGAAGAAGACTATGTGTCTGCCGCTAGAGCAGTAGGCTGCTCCAGTCCTCTGATTATCATAAAACACGTTCTGCCGAACTCTATCTACCCCATGCTGATTATGGCCTCTCTGGATATCGGAGCGGTGGTTCTGGTTGCTGCAGCCTTGAGTTTCTTAGGTCTGGGGGCTCCGGTGGGTTATGCTGACTGGGGGCAGATGGTAAGTTTTGCTCGAAACTGGATTGTAGGGCCGCCACAAAGCCCTCTTGCCTACTGGCACACCATCACCATTCCCGGACTCTTCATGCTCTTTTTCGTTCTGGGATGGAACCTTCTGGGAGATGCCTTCCGAGATATTCTAGACCCTCGTCTGAGAAGGAGATAAATGGTGCCGAAACTGCTAGAAGCTGAAAATCTCACCATGAACTTTTACACCTACGAGGGGGTAGTGCATGCTTTGGATAGGATCAACCTCAATATCAGAGAAGGAGAAATCCTGGGTCTCGTAGGAGAAACCGGCTGTGGAAAGAGCGTGACTGCTCTTTCTATCCTCAGACTCATTCGCCCTCCTGGCAGGATAGAAGAAGGTAAGGTGAGTTTTCGTTTGAAGGACAGATTTGCTGCGTCGAAACGCGACATCAATCTCCTGGATCAGGATGAGGCCTTCATGCAAAGAGTGAGGGGAAATGAGATTTCTATGATCTTCCAGGAGCCTAGCGAGGCTCTAAACCCCGTTTACTCTGTCGGCGATCAAATCTCCGAGGCTTTTCTACTCCACCGGAAAAAAGAGCTTTGCCAGGTCGTACTGAAAAGAATTGAGGAGGATATCAAAAAAGACGGTTTCTTTCTTACCCGAGCTATCCTCAAAATGGAAAGGGGAATTTACCTCAAAATGATAGAGAATGCCTCATCTTCTTTCATCAAATTCGTCTCGTGTGTCCCCGGGGTGAGAAGGTACAGGCAAAGACTCCTTGGGGAAGCAAAAAGAAGGTCTATTGAAATGTTAAGGATATTGGGCATACCCCATCCCGAAGAAATCGTAATGAGGTATCCTCACGAGCTCAGTGGTGGTATGCAGCAGCGGGTGGTCATTGCTATAGCTCTAGCCTGCAATCCCACACTTCTTATTGCTGATGAGCCTACTTCCAACCTGGACGTAACTATTCAGGCGCAAATTCTAGATCTCGTGAGAAGGCTTAAGCAGGAATTCGGCTCATCCATTCTCTTCATTACTCACGACCTGGGGGTAGTGGCTGAAATGTGTGAAAGAGTGGTAGTCATGTACGCCGGCCACATCGCAGAGGTAGCTCCGGTTCATTCTCTCTTCAAAAAACCTCTTCATCCTTATACGCAAGGGCTCTTGAAGTCAGTTCCTCGACCGGGACGACGTGACCGCTTGAAGAGCATCAAGGGCAGCGTTCCCAACCTTATATCTCCTCCATCTGGATGTCGTTTTCATCCTCGCTGCCCTCGGGTAATGGACAACTGCGCTGACGCTAAACCGTCGCTCCGGGAGATAGAAAAGAATCGCTTCGTGGCTTGCTATCTTTATCACAAAGAAAGGGATAAAGATGATGCTTGAGACCCGAGATCTTAAGAAATATTACCCCATTACCGGTGGAGTATTCAAAAAACAAACAGGGCAAGTCAAGGCTGTTGACGGAGTGAGCCTCAAGATTGAAAAGGGAGAATGTCTAGGGTTGGTTGGTGAGTCAGGCTGCGGAAAAACCACCTTTGGCAAAACCCTTCTAAGATTATTCGAGCCGACTTCTGGACACATCTATTTCGACGCTCCTGATGAGTCAGAAGTCAGAACAGCCGAAGAGCAAACAACGAGTAGTCCTGATCGGAAGGAATCTGGCCGAGACTTCAGAAGATGCGATTTAGCCACCCTGAAGGGTGCGAGACTCAAAAGTATGAGGAAGATGATGCAAATAGTCTTCCAGGATCCCTCATCTTCCCTAAATCCGCGGATGCTCATTAAGGACATTGTGGGTGAACCTTTAAAAGTTCATGGCCTGGCTGCGGGATTTGAACTCAGAGAAAGAGTACTGAATCTTCTTTATCGGGTGGGTCTCACCTCTGATCACCTCTTTCGCTATCCCCACGAGTTTAGCGGCGGTCAAAGACAGAGAATCGCGATAGCCAGAGCCCTGGCGACTGATCCTGAGTTCATTGTTCTGGATGAGCCAACTTCCGCTCTGGATGTCTCGGTTCAAGCCCAGATTCTTAACCTACTCCAAGACCTTCAAGAAGAATTTGGCCTCACCTATCTTTTTATCACTCACCATCTTCTGGTGGTAGAATACATTAGTCACAGGATTGCTGTAATGTATCTGGGGAGAATTGTGGAACTGGCTCCTACCAAGGAGTTATTTGAAAATCCTCTTCACCCGTACACCCAGGCCCTTCTTTCTGCCATCCCTATTCCTGACCCTGAAGTTAAGAGAGAA
>CAYYHL010000208.1:0-3611 GCA_964471775.1 uncultured Clostridia bacterium | reverse complement strand
GGAGGAATGATCGGCTCCTTTGTAAGCGGCAGGCTCAGCGACCTATTTCCACCTCTTCTGGTTATCCTGGCGGCCGCGGTGGGAGTAATTCCGGTAATCTTTTTGCTTACGCTAGGGGAGAGGCTCATCAGTTTAGCTATATTGTTGGTTCTATTCGGAATTTGCTGTGCCGGGATCTATCCCCCTCAGAATGCTTATCTAGCTGATCTTACCTCCATATACACTCGGGGGAGAATTTATGGCTTGATTCAATGTTGCACTATCCTGGTAGGGGCCTTCGCGCCAGGAATCATGGGCCTAATGGCGGATAAGATAGGGCTTTCTTTGGCTATGAAACTCAGCATTGTTCCTCTCGCATTGGCTGTCTTGCCCCTTTTCTATCTTAAAAGAAGGTGAACTACAAGAATTCTACCAACCCTTACAAATCGTCTCAAGGACTTCCAATTCATTCGAAGGAGTAAGACGAAGGTTATGGTTCAAACTTCGTTGAATTTGCCTGGGTCCTTTCTCATAATTACTATATGCTTTTTGCTTGACAATTCTCCTCCCCTGCCAATAACGTGCAAACGAAGATAAAGTTTGGATGGCGGGAGCTAACGCGAAGGAAGTTTGGCTAAAATTTCGAAAGGAGATGTTCTATGAAATTCAAAGTGTTTGTGACCAGAATGATTCCAGAGGCGGGATTAGACATACTAAAAGAAGAATGTGAGGTAAAACTTAATCCTTCCGATCGACCTTTGAAGAAAGAGGAAATGTTACAGAGTGTAAGAGGAGTAGATGGGTTGATTTGTCGCAAGGATGTTATTGACGAGAAGATAATGGATGAGAATCCCCAGTTAAAGATCATCAGTAACTTTGGCGTAGGCTACAACAATATCGATGTAAAAGCAGCTACCACAAGAGGAATTATGGTGACCAATACCCCGGGGGTATTGACTGATACCACCGCAGATTTAACCTGGGTTTTACTCATGACTGTAGCCAGGAGAATCATAGAAGCAGATAAATTCGTGAGAGGCGGAAAACATGAAGGATGGCCTCCTACGCTCTTTTTGGGAACTGATATCCACCACGCTACGCTTGGAATAGTTGGATTCGGCAGAATAGGCAGAGCCGTCGCCAAAAGAAGTAAGGGATTCCAAATGAGAATACTCTACGCCGACATAGTAAGAGCTCCAAAGAATGTCGAGGTGGATTTGGAGGCTAAGTTTACTTCTTTAGGGGAGCTTTTGCAAAACTCAGACTTTGTTACTCTGCACGCGCCCTTAACCCCTGAAACAAGACATATGATTTCAAAGAAGGAATTAAGATTGATGAAAGAAGACGCCTATTTGATCAATGCTGGGCGGGGACCGTTGGTAGATGAAAAGGCGCTTGTTCAAGCACTGAGGGAAAACTGGATTGCCGGTGCTGGCCTCGATGTATACGAGAACGAACCAAATTTAGCCGCCGGCTTAAATGAACTAAATAATGCTGTACTCCTCCCCCATATCGGGAGTGCCACTATGGCTACTCGAGCAAAGATAGCAGTTGTGGCGGCCAACAATTTGCTGGCAGGACTAAAGGGTGAAGTGCCCCCCAATTTGGTGAACAAAAAGGTGTTAAGAAAGCAGTCGCTATAATGCTGACTCGTTCCTTGGAATCTTTCTCTTGAGTCTCTCTGGTGTTTTCTCGAGACGAGTGCTCAGGATGTGTATCAGCCCTACTGCTACTTCAGCGAGGACAATCTTTTTCTCAAGCGCTCCCCGTTCTCTTTCAACCAGTGATGCAAGATTGATACATCCATAGGAAGAGAAAAATCCCGTACACCAAGATCAATGTATTTCTCAATATCCTCTTTCTTAACTGAAGACTTGAGCTCCACCCTGGGGCGCACTCGCATTCTTAGCGCTGTCTTTATAGTTTCAAGTTCGGCTTCTCTCACCCTTGGATGAGACCGCTGTCCCGGTACACCTACACTGAGACTATAGTCGCACGGACCAAATTGAACCATGTCTATACCTTCAACCGAAAGAACTCCCTCCAGGTTTTCCACGGCTCCTTTTTTCTCTATCATCAAAGCTATTACAACATCATCCATGGCTTTAACATACTCGGGAGAGCCGGACTCTAATCCGTACCCCACACACCTTGCTGCATGGCAACCGTTCATACCTTTAATTTCCGGCGTCTCTGGCTTGACAATACGCACACACTCTCTCGCATCTTCCACGCTCCTGATATCCGTAAAGAGTATGTTTTGTATTCCTGACTTCAGAGCTCTTTGGGCAAGGAAACAGTTGGGTTCTTGATCAACCTTCAGCATGGATGACATGCCAAAAATTTCAGTTGCCCTGGCCAAATTCTCAAGGTCGTACAGGTCATAGGGAGCGTACTCACCTACAAACTCAACATAGTCAATCGCGCCAGTGTGACCAATAACCTCTACTATGCCCGGCCATGCACTGAGGATGCGGGTTCCAATAGTTGGCCTACCCTCTCTCAGTAGTTCCCTCAGCCTATTCTTTCTCATTGCTGTATCCTCCCGTCTTATCCATTACCTTTCTTATTGATATTGCTCATTTCTCTTTGGAAAGCCCGCAAAGACAAATTAATCTGCAACCACTTCGCAAAGGCGCGGGTCCTTAGGTATAACGAAAAAACAGCCCACCTCGGAAGCACCCTCGGGCGAAGCTTGGCTCAATCAAGAAGTTGAACCTGAACTTTTTCCCCTTTCTTAATCTCGTCTATCTCTTCTGGTACGACAACAAACCCATCAGCCCAGACCATAGACTTGAGAACCCCTGATTTTTGAGAGGGAGCTGGGACCGCCCGATATTCTCCCCTCTTTCGTGTGAGTTTCACTCTGACGAAGTTTCTCCTCTTTCCTTTGCTCCTGACAGATGATTCGAGATAAGCCTCGACCTGAAGTCTTTTCTCCTTTCTCCCTAACATGGCATAAATAGCAGGCTTAACTAAATTCTCGAAATTAAGCATGGAGGAAACAGGATAGCCGGGAAGACCGAAGATTAGGGTGCGGTTCCTCGTCCCAAAAAAGGTTGGTTTACCCGGCTTCACTGCCACTTTCCAAAAAAGTATCTTCACTCCCGCCTCTTCTGCAACCTCCTTTACCAGATCGTATGCACCCACAGAAACTCCCCCCGAAAGAAGAAGAATATCAAAAGAGAGTCCCTCTTGAATTCTTGAGATAAGCTCTTCCTTATTGTCCCGAACAATCCCTAACCTCTGCGGGGTCCCGCCACACGTCGCAACCTGGGAGGAAAGAGCCAGGCTGTTGCTATCATAGATCTGGCCTTCCTCGAGCCTACCTCCCGGCTCAATCAGCTCATCTCCGGTAGAAATAATGCCAACAGTGGGCTTCCTTCTCACCATGACGTTTTCTTTTCCCAGAGCAGCCAGCATCCCTACCTCGGCCGGGCGAATAAAAGAGCCCTCTTTAAGGACAAGCTCTCCTTTTTTTACATCCTCACCGGCAAAACTCACGTTTTCTCCCGGCTCCACCTTCCTGAAGATCCTTACCCGGTCCTCCTCCTCTTTGGTATCTTACACCATCACCACGGCATCAGCCCCTTTGGGCAGGGGCGCCCCCGTCATTATCCTTACCGCCTTTC
>CAYYHL010000207.1:0-3637 GCA_964471775.1 uncultured Clostridia bacterium | reverse complement strand
TCCAATGTATTGGGCAGAAAATAAAACAGTGCCTCCAGCACAGGCTTTTGGGCTGTCTTAGACCACCCAAGATCTCCACGCAAGAGAGCCCTCATCCAATTGTAATATTGCACATGGATAGGAGCATCCAGGCCGTATTTTTTGATTATTTGCGGGATATCCTTCAGCTGTTTGACGTCGGTCACAAAGATGCTTGCCCTCTGCTCTGGGCTAAAAAGAGAAAGAATGCCAAATACCAGGACACTAACGCCAAAAAGAACGATGAACAAGAGAAGTAGCCTCCTTATGATGTAGGCCTTCATTTCCATTCTTTTTGCCTTATTCTCAATGCCCTATAGACTTCTTTTCTCCCTTCGCGTACCCCAGATTTGTTCGGAGGTCTCTCCAAAATCTTGAAATTGGGCCATACGACCCATCCAAATTGCCTGGAAAAAGTCGTATGGCCCGCTTATACCTCGCTATTCAGTCTATCCTTTCGAGATAGGATATAGGTAGCCAAACACCTCGTAGTTCGGAATGCATGTATTGAAATACCAACCCTTTACCCAATCCCGCTCGTATCTCCGTCTCAGTTGTTGATAGATACCAACGCTGGGAACATCCTCATAGTAGATTGCCTGAAGCTCATAGTAAATATCTTTCCGTTCCTCTGGATCCACAGTAGCCACACCTTGCTCAATCAAGGCATCTACCCGAGGGTCACTGTAGCTCTGGAAATCAGAGAACGCACCGTAGGTGTGCATGAAGGGATGGATGAAATTATGAGGATCCGGATAATCAGCTAGCCAGCCTATGATGAACAGGGTTAATTTGTTCTGTCTCAGCTCTCTAACGTATGTAGCCCAGTCGACCGGTCTTACGTCGATGCTGAACTTGGGATTCAGCACCTCGAGGTTATCCTCGAACATGTGGGCAGCGGTCCTTCTCTGGGCGTTGCCGATATTGTAGAGAACGGTCATCTTGAAGCCCTTCTCCCATACCTGTCCTCCCCAGGCCTTCTTAAAATGTTCCTCCGCTTCTGCTTTGTCTCGAGAGTAGGTAGGCTGGTCAGGGTTCCTGTAGGGCAGCCCTACCACTATCGGGCTTGCCGGCTGGTAGGCCTCGCCGAACCAGACGTCCCGGAGGTAACTATCCCAATCGAAGGAGTGAGCAAAGCCAAGTCTTACATCCTTGTCAGCGAAGAAATCAGGCGGAATTCCTTCGCCGTCGAGTTTTCCGCTGCCTATGTCCGCATTGCCTTCCGGATTTATTTTGAAGTTAAAGAAAGCTGAGGTGTTTCCAAGTTCAGGTAGATCTTTATGGACACGGATACCCTCTATACCTTCCATTTCTCCGATGTACTGTGTATCTACCATGACTACGTCAACGTCGCCGGCCAGGAACATGAGTTTGCGCGTAGTCCACTCCTCAACAAATTTGCCAACCACTCTCTTTAGCTTAGCCGGCTCTCTCCAGTAGTTATCATTTCTCACCAGGACTGTCTCTACCCCGGGGTCCCACCGTTCCAGCTCAAAAGGTCCTGTGCCACAGGCTATGGCATGTAGAGTCTCCTCTCCCGACTCCGGGTTGTTGTAATCCTTCCAGGTCTCAGCTGTTCCCGGCCAACCTCCATTCTCCACCACAAATTTCTTGTTGACCACCGCTCCCCATTGGTTGGACAGAACAGACAAGAAGGGTGGATAGGGCTGCTTCAGATGAAAGACTATATTGTTGCCCTCAATTTCTACTGCCGCATCTATGTTCTCGAAGCTCACGACGATCTCGTCCCCCTTGCGAGTACTCCCAACCCCTAGGAGGGGCTCCAGAAGCATCCAAATCGGTCCACCACTTGGATCTAGAACCATGGAACGCTCAAAAGAGTACTCAACATCTTCAGGAGTCATTACCTCCCCGTTGTGGGACTTTACTCCTCCTCTTATGGGAAAAGTGTAGGTGAGCCCATCCGCCGAAAGAAGGCCATTCTCCACGCTTGGAACTTTGGTGGCCAGCATGGGGATAAACTCATCCGTCTTTTCGCCGTCCCAGAAAACCAGAGTCTCGTAAATATTCATGATTCTGGACCCACTAGTAGTGTCATAGGCGTAAGCAGGATCCAGCGAATCCACTGTTCCGTAACAGGCCGTGATGAGAGTGTCGGGATTCTTTATCTCCTGGGCCATTCCCGCCACTGTTGCCCCCAGGACCATGCTACTAACCAACAATGCCAACATCCACTTATTCTTCACTTTACAATCCTCCTTCCTTGTTTAGGACCAAATTCTTCCCTCGTTTGCCTTCTCCGTCTTCTCCACCTCCTCTCGTTGGAAATCTTTTCACTTCAAAGTCCGGAAAGACCGGCTTTCCAATTCAATCCGTGTGGCTATCTTACGAAATCTTCCTCAAAAGTCAATGAGGATTGTGCAAGAGCTAAGCGAGCGATCAGTGGAGTCGCGGAGAGAATCGTCCTAGTGCCGTATGGCAAACTTGATCTTCGCGTTTTCAATCACCCAGGCTATTCCTGGCGTGCGGCGAGTTAGAATTTCGATAACGTGTCCATCTCTTTCCGGGGTAGAAAGAAGTACCTCATGTTCTCTTAAGATAAGTCTGTAGTCATTTATAGACAGAGTGAAGAAGGAAACCTCTCGCGGCTCATTTATTTCCTTGAGCACGAGCTCGCCACTTTCTCTGTCGGGACGAGCTTCCACAGGGAGACCGGTTCCAGGAGAGGGAAAGTAAGTCTCCAACAGAATTATTCGATTGTCCTCATCAATGCTGAATATCCCGGTGACAAGGATCTTTTCCACGGAATGGACATAGGTTAGCTTGAATTTCTCTCCCGGGGATATTCTTTGAGTGAAGATCTCCTCTTCTGCCGTTTTGTCCCGCACCACCAAGAGGCTCAATGGCTGCAAGCTATAGGCTGCAATACCAGCCCCCAGAGCAGCCAGGAATATGTAGATTCTATAGTTCACGACAGCGCTCTCTTCTCGATTCAGACTCTAGGAGTTTTCCAGAAGGCTGAGATCCTGGGTGGTGCCTTTAGGAGAAAAATCGCCGTCATGCCCGGAGTCTGAGCGAAAGGTCAGTTCCTGGGAACCTCAGGCCAGGCTCAGTTTCAGTCTTTGCGATTTCATTCTCTGCCAGAGATAAACCAGACCAAAAGCTGACAGTCCAATAGCGTCGGTGTAAAATCCGGGACGGATCAAGAGAATCGCTGCAGCCAGCATTACCAGACGCTCGATCACGTTAGCTTTAACTACGAAGTAACCAGCCTGGGCTACCGAGAGGGCGAACATACCTAAAATAGCCATACCACTTATCAAAAGAACCTCCCAAACCGTAGTATTGATTAAGAGGAGCTGAGATGAGAAAACGTAGATGAAGGGCAGGATAATGATGCGGAAATCCAGCTTAAATCCCTCTACGCAGGTTCTGAAAGGTTCAGAGTTGGCGACTCCAGCGGCCGCATAGGCAGCTACCCCTACTGGAGGGGTATCATCGGCAACAATGCCGAAATAGAAAATGAATAGATGCGCAGCGATGAGGGGGATAGAAGGTCCGGCCGTGACAATGGCGGGAGCAAGAAGGACTACCACGATGATGTAGGTAGCGGTAGTGGGAAGACCCATTCCCAGAATAAGAGCAGCTACCATAGTTA
>CAYYHL010000206.1:0-3645 GCA_964471775.1 uncultured Clostridia bacterium | reverse complement strand
CATCGTTTATCGAATCCATAATCACCCGAGCTCGCTCCGACAAAGTAACCGATTCGAAGGTGGATTCACATATCTCCGTCACCAGAGTCCTCCGAACAGATTGACAAGTGCTGAGATTTGGCCTAGTCTTTTACTTGGAGGATGCTATCGGGAATTTTGAATGAGTGTCAGGGTCGCGAGGGAGGTTGTTAAAATGGAATTTAAGAAGCAGTTTAGTGAAGAGGAAGTAAAAGAAATAGGAGAAAAGTTAGGTATTAAATGGGATAAATTTGATGTGGACCAATTTAGAAGAGGGATGAATGTTGAACTTGAACATGGATCTCGAGATTCACTTACGAATGTAACTAACGATGACTCTTTGATGACTGGCAAAATTGCTTTGGCACATCTAAATGAATTCCCGGATTACTATGATAGGCTTGAGAAGATGGAAAAAGAAGCAGATAAGTTCTGGGGAAAAGATTAATAACAATATACCTTTGCAACAACTCTTCGCCAATCGGCTACGCCAACCGTTGAACTTGTGCTCCGGTTTCGGCACTTAGGTGCATCAAAAAACCAAATCTCCACCAGAGCCCTCCAAACAGATTGACAAGTGCTGAGATTTGGCTGAGGATGTTCTGAAGGAATACATAATGAGGTAGGTGCTTTTCAAACGAAAATGACTTTATAGGAAAAAAAGAAGGACTATGTCCTTTTGCAGAAGCATATTATGGTATAAAAGGAGACCAAAAAGATGAAAAATCGAATAGCTCAAATCATGTTACTACTTTTATTATCGTTCTCCTTAAATGCAGCTGTTTCCTCGTCAGCAAATGAGAACAAAACAACTTACGCTTTATTGGATGAGCTGGAAAGGAGGGTTGATTATTTCAATCCTGATCCACAATACCGAGATGATCAGTTTGCCTTAATTGCTCTGAAAGAGGCTATTACTGCCGCTAGAGAGGGAAACTATGGAATCGGTGCTTGTCTGGCACGAGCAGATGGTGAGATTGTACAGAGGGGTCACAATCGAGTGTTTGTGCCTTATTTCCGGAGCGATCTTCATGCAGAAATGGACGTCCTGACCCGATATGAGGAACAGGTTAGAGCGCAGGGAAGTGAGGTTGAGGGCCTGGTCTTATACACTTCTGTTGAGCCCTGTCCTATGTGCTTAGCGCGCATTATTACATCGGGTGTACGAAAGGTTTATTACCTGGCTCCTGACTCTAATGGTGGGATGGTTCACAAATTGAAAGACTTGCCTCCCATTTGGTTGAAAATTGCTGAGGGTCGGGAATATGCACCTGCTCAGTGCTCTCCAGAGCTAAAGGAGATAGCTTCGGAGATTTTTCACTATTCTGTTACCGCTCTTGATGAGAAACTGCAAGAGAGTTGAGAATCAATACACCCTCCTTTACTATGCATTTCCCATTTCCAACGATGGAGATAGTCAGGTTTTGATATTGGGCATTTCCACCTAACCACTGTATGAAGCCTGACGGGGAACCTACAGCTTCGTTGCCCGTGCGCAGCTTGTCCGTTTAGGGCAGCCTGACACAAGTTCTTACGACTCTATCCTGGAGTCAACGGTAAGGACAAAACACCTTTGACCTGCCTCCTGGAATCGGTCCAGTCTTTGTGTTAGAATAAGGATCGAAAGAAAAGGGGATCCAAATGGTCGCTCTTCCCACTAACCACCAGATAGACAATCACTGAGATTCGGGTTGGCTCAAGTTTCTTGCACCGGAATATCATAGATTGGAATCTCTATCTCATCCACCAAATTCTCCCAAAATGTTCTAACTTTGTTCTGTCCCCGCCCCGCAGGGGAGCCAGTTCCTGAAATACCGATTGTGAGAGCGTTTCCAGACCGCTGGGCATCACTTCCCTAGCCCAGTCCAATGTCGCCCCACAGTGGGTTCACTCAAGACTCACCAGGGAAGGACCCGACCGAGTCTCGATCCATCACTCCCCCTCCAAAGCCAGATTGACAAGCGCTGAGATTTGGCGTAAGGTTGGGCTTGAAAGGCACAATTGGTAGGATTTCGACCAGTGCACGGATAGGTTGATGTGGGGCGACTTGTCCACAATCGGCTCAGCGCACTAAGGAAATGAGAGAGTTAAGATAATTCATGGGCGGAGGTGAGAAATGGAAGAGAAAAAAGGAGGATCAGGAAGAGCATGGACACTCGCCGGATTATGCTTCCTTGCCTGTATCCTTTTCGGTACAGGCATTGGCCTGCTCTTTGGAAGACCCGATGTCGGTGCACCCATAGGTGTTGGCGCTGGATTTCTTGTGATGGCTCTTATTGGGGTAAGAGTCGTTGAACCGACCCCAATTACGGTACGCCTACCAAGGAGCCTTGGGAGAGTCTTCCTATCGGTTGTAGGAGTTCTTGTTATCGTATGCGGCCTCTTCATACTGTATAACCCTGATCTTCTATATCCTTGGGTTGCAGGTATTGCCACAGTAGTTATAGGACTTGTCATTTTCCTGGCAGGATTGGTTGGACGGCATGAGAAGGAGTAGTTCTAACAGAAGAACAGTACACAACAAAGGGTGTCTGTCAGAATGCTTTGCACCTCTACTTAGATCTACACTCCCTCGACTTCAGATACTCTCGCAAAGTCAGAGCTGATCACGCACTAATCCCTCCGGAAACGAAGTCTTCCACGCTGGACTCCAAAAAATAGATTGGCAAGTGCTGAGATTTGGCCTGGGGAAGCGCTTTGGTGTGACCTGCTTGCGGGCTAACTAGACGCGGCTGGCTATGGACGTTTGAGATCCATCAAGGTAAAATGAGGCTGTCGTTGGTTCATGCTGAGCTCTCTAGATAGTCATCCAGGGCTTGCCTGATGAGCTCGGATTTGCATTTTCCGGTGTTCTTTGAGATTTCCTCCAAAAGACTCCAGTCAGATCTGGGAAAGTAAGCAGACACAGATTTGCATCTATCTCTGGTTCCTTTTGGAATGTATGAGACAATTGTACTAGCAGGATGCTTTTTCTTTTGGACGAACTGGCATACAGCCTCTCGGATTATTCCAGATAGTGACTCACCCCTCTTTTCTCTTAGCTTATTGAGCTCTTCGTACTGAGAAAGAGAGATCTCAACCCAGGGACGGACCATTTTTTCTTTGTTCTTCCGGGAACTTGTTGGGTAGGATTTTCTTACCCGAAAATAGGGCTTAATGCTAATATGGAACAGGGTTTGAGTACTTTTACCCCAATTGCACGGGGACCGCCTGTACCAAATAGGTGACTGGCTTACATGTTGTTGCGTTTCGAATATTCTGCATTCTTCTGAGAAGAGACTTATCAGTCAACTAAGGGAACTTCGAACTACCAATTCAGAGCCGTTTTCAAGGGAAAAGCTATGTTATCAACAATAACACCTGTTCTGTCAATCCAGCCTCTTTAGATTTTGACGGGAGGCAAAGTGCAAGACCCTGGGTCGGATAACCAAAAATTAAGGACCCGACTCAGCCCCGGCAGGGTCATGGTCTGCCTGGCCCAAGGAGTCTGCCTTATTAGAGCTAAGGTGCGGGTCCAAGGATATTTTGGGTATGTATAGGTTAGTGTGTACGTAATCTTGGCCAGTCTTTTGGTGGGGAGCGAAGCCTCACCCCGACACCAAGATTTTTGGTCTCTTCTGGTACAGA
>CAYYHL010000205.1:0-3656 GCA_964471775.1 uncultured Clostridia bacterium | reverse complement strand
CCCTACTGCTGCCTCCCGTAGGAGTCTGGGCCGTGTCTCAGTCCCAGTGTGGCCGAACACCCTCTCGGGCCGGCTACCCATCGCGGCCTTGGTGGGCCGTTACCTCACCAACTAGCTAATGGGACGCGGACTCATCCCTGAGCGAAAGACTCAAAGAGTCTAACTTTGGTTATCCTACCGAGGTGGAATAACATTATGCGGTATTAGCATCCCTTTCGGAAAGTTATTCCCCACTCAGGGGCAGATTATCCACGCGTTACTCACCCGTTCGCCGCTAAGATTAGCCTGAGTCAAAGAATCATCATCCGTAGAGACTACAGATAAATCTCCTCTAACCGCGAGCTAATCTCCGCTCGACTTGCATGTATAAAACACGCCACCAGCGTTTATTCTGAGCCAAGATCAAACTCTCAGTAAAGTTGATTGACGCATATTTGGACTGCCTACTCTACCTTATTCTCAAAGAGCAATAGATATTATATACTAACCACCCCCCCTGTCAAGGCCTTATCATGTTTTGCCCTCCTGCCTTGATTCAAGAGGAATTTCCGGTTACATTATAACAAAACCATCTCTCACTGTCCACCTCCCTGAAAGATTTTTTCTCGAGACTCTGCCTCGCCAAGAGAATTCTCAAGCGAGAGGGAAAAGGAATCCCAGCAAAACGGGACCTTCATTCCTGCCGCAGGGAAACCCCCATTTTTCTTAACGAATGCAGGATTTCTTTCTGGATTCTATCCACTTCATCATCGGTAAGAGTTCGACGCGATGAGCGAAAAGTTAAAGAATAGGCAAGACTTTTATGAGCGCTAGGAATGGAGCCTCCTCGATACAGATCAAAAAGTTTCACTTCTTCCAGCCATTCTCCTCCACTCTCAATAATGCAATTTTTGACCTTCTCGGCCGGGACCTCTTCCTTGACCACCAGGGAAAGGTCTCGCTCCACAGCAGGAAATCTAGGCAGTGGCACAAATCTTTGAATGGGACGAGAGTGAGAACATAGACTATCCACTTCAAATTCAAATAGGTAGATGGGCGAGGGAACCTCAAAGTTGTCAGCTATGTCCTGCTTGAGCCGACCGAGCGCACCCAGAGTGAATCCCTCCTTTTTTATCAACAGTCTTTCCCTCGGAGAAAGATAGTGAGAGGAGCCGGAGGCAAATTCTACTCCTTCAATATTGAGTCCGTCAAGCAGAGCCTCGGCTATCCCCTTCAAAGAAAGAAAATCGAAACTGAGTTCCAGAATGAGACCCGCCAAGATGGGATTTTTCTCCAGGTGCCGAGTTTTTTGAAAAACATCGGCCAGCTCAAAAATCCTCAGTTGGCTTTCTCCCTGATTGAGGTTGTACGAGGCGATTTCCAGCAAATGCGGAAAAAGATGAGTAGTCAGTATTTCCTGTTGGCTGGAAAGAGGATTTGCCACCCTGATGCCCATCTTCAAGGGCAAATGAACCTTTCTGAAGACATCCTCCCCATTCAGGCTCACCCCCATAACTTCAAAAAAGCCCAGTCCTTTCAGAGTCTGGCGGACCTTTTCCCTAATCCTCTCTTCCTTGTCCTCACGAGGCTCCCCATCTCCCAGAGAAGGAAGCTCCTTACCTATTCGGTCATATCCATAAACTCTGGCAACTTCTTCAATGAGGTCGATCTCCCGGCTGACGTCATTGCGGAAAGAAGGAATCCAGACTTTCCAGGTTCTGTCTCCTTCCACGGCGAAATCCAACCCTGTGAGAATCCTCTTCATTCCACCAGATGCTATCTTCCTGCCGAGAATACGCCGAGCCCGAGATGGACGGAAGGAAATCTTCCTCTTGCTCCAGGGAACTCTACCTTCTTCCCACAGGGCTTCTTCTATCTTCCCTCCTGCAGTCTCCTGGATGAGAATAGAAGCTCGATCCAGAGCCTTTCTTACCACAAGAGGATCCACTCCCTTCTCAAATCGCGAGGATGCTTCTGTGGCTAAACCCAGACGGCGGGAGGTCCGTCGAATGGAGACGGGATCAAAATAAGCTGCCTCAAGGAGAACATCCTGGGTCTGGCCCTGGACCTGGGTACTTTCTCCTCCCATGATGCCAGCCAGGGCTACTGGACTCCTGGAATCGGCAATAGCCAGCATATCCTCGTCCAGCTCTCTTTTTGTGCCATCCAGGGTAATGAGAGTTTCCTTTTTCTTTGCCAGCCGAACTATGATCTCTCTGTCCTTGAGCATGGAATAATCGAAAGCATGAAGAGGTTGACCCATCTCCCAGAGGACATAATTGGTGATATCCACCACACTGTTGATGGGTTTTCCTCCGGAGATGAGGATATATCGCCAAAGCCACAGAGGAGAAGACCCCACTCTCACATTCCTTATCAGGCGAGTGGTGTAATAAGGACAAAGACGTGGATCCTGGATTTGAATATTCATAATATGAGGTGAGCCTTTCTCTCCTTTTTTCAGAGGGCAGGAGGAAACTGCGAGACGAGATCCGGTAAGAGCAGCTATTTCCCGGGATATTCCTATGACGGACAGACAGTCTCCCCGGTTAGGAGTAATCTCAAGATCCAAGATCACATCTTCCAGCTCAAGAGCCTGGGATAGGTTCTGACCCAGGAGAGACTCCTGCGGAAGAATCATAACTCCCGATCGATCCTTCCCCAGACCCAGCTCTTCTTCTGAACAAAGCATGCCCATTGATTCAATTCCTCGTACCTTTCTCCTTTCTACCCTCACTCCCCCGGGAAGTCTGGCTCCCTCCAGAGCCACAGGAACCAGCAGTCCTTCCCTCATGTTTGGTGCCCCGCATACTACGGAAAGAATTCTTCCGCTAATATCTACTCTAGCCATACTGACCAGATCAGCCTCAGGATGCCTCTCAATACTCAGGATTTTTCCCACTACCACTCTGTCCAGTCGTCCAAAGGGTTCTATCTTCCTTACCTCCAGACCAAGATTGGTCAATCGCTCGCCCAGCTCCTTTGGAGAATAGGGGAAGTCAACCATCTTCTTCAGGTGTTTGAAAGAGACGCGCATGAGGATCTCTCCAGATTCCTGATGCTCCAAAATAGAAGATCTTGTAGTTTCTGTCAATTATGCCGAAGATGTGAGCTTTGAAAAGGGATGAGATTTCGCCGAAGGCTACACTGAGCCAAGGGAAGATGAGTTAAGAAGTTGACATAAGGCGGTAAGTTAATAAAATACTGGGGACTAAGGAGGCTTTTCCTTTGCATGAGGAATGTGGAATTTTCGGGATATGTGGTCACCCTCAGGCTGCTAAACTCACCTACCTGGGACTTTTTGCTCTCCAGCACCGGGGGCAGGAGAGCGCAGGTATCGTGGTCTCGGATGGATTTAGTTTAGCTACCCATCGAGGTGCGGGCCTGGTAGAGAAAGTTTTCAATGAAAGAACTCTCAAGTCCCTCCCTGGGCGACTGGCCATTGGACACAATCGTTATTCCACCACAGGTTCCCCTTCTTCCTCTAATATCCAACCTTTGCTTATCAGCTTCTTCGGTGAAGGAATAGCCCTCTCCCACAACGGTACTCTCATCAACGCGGGACAGCTCAGAGAGGAGCTTGAATCTCAGGGCTCCATCTTCCAATCCACCATGGATACCGAGGTTATCGTCCATCTTCTAACCAAGCTCAGTCAGACTCAGGGAAAAAGGCAGGC
>CAYYHL010000204.1:0-3661 GCA_964471775.1 uncultured Clostridia bacterium | reverse complement strand
AGGATACCTCGGGACTGTTCCCCGTCGTCGCTACATGGAAGTTTCTGATTCCTTCTACTCGCCTTCTGCCCTTTGTCTCTTCTATTTCCCTCGTGCGAGGGAATCTGAGGCATCTCGGATGTCATTTATCAGGCGTCTTTTAGGAGCTCAAAGTGTGGGAGGATGGTGCCGGGAGACCGAATCCCACCTGGGGCATACTCATATACGATGACACTTAAGCGTAGCAAAAAACAGGAAAAATGACAAGATGAGGGAGACACTTGCCTACTAGAAAGACAAATATTACGCCCGGGAAAGGTACTTGGGGCCTGATCTTCGTAGTCAGGTTCTAGTGCTCATGTTAGGCATTGAAATGAAGACTTGACTGTTCTGATATTTTTGCTATAAATATCATTTACCTCGAGAATCAAAGGAGGACACACTTATGTCTAATATACCGCCGTACCTTGCTTCGTGGATCCAATGGAAGGTCGACAGTTACCAAGAAAAACCTCGTAAAGGAACTCCCAGAGGACAGCCCTATGGAATCTCTAAGCCCAAGTACCATGCTGTACTGCTACATCTGGCCTATACTAGAGCCTTTGACTTGCGGGCAATAGCTCGGGAAGCGGATGTCAGTCACTCCCTTCTTCTCAATTGGCGGACAGAGGAGAAATTTAGAGATCTCGTTGATCGAGCGGTTCGTGAGTATTCGGCATATCTCGTTAATTCTCTCACGAAAAAGTGGTTTGACGTGCCGGGCAGTCGGTTGTTCTCCACAGCAGAGGCATCTCGCTATTCCGTCTTACTACTCGACAGAATTTCACGTGACCTCTCCCTAGTGTTTAAGCGGCACGTACGTGAGCTTTCCGAAAATCCCCGCCCGATCGATGTTAGGCGCATGCGGAAGGTCAACGAGCTGTGCGTAGCGTTTGCAGAAGCGCAGATAAGCGGTTGGGGCAACAAACAGGCGAAAATAGCTTTGTGGGAACAGAGGGCTCACGTGCGATCTGGCATTGTGAAGGTACAACGCGCAATAATCGTCCAGGCACTAAAGAGGGGTGACATGGAGACCGCACGAAAGGCTGTCGACACTATATGTCGCGTCGCAACATTCATGATTCTAGTAGTGAAGGATCTCGGGACGGAACTTGTTAGGGAGGGATTGGATGAGACAATTACAGAAAGAATTTCCCAGAAATTAGGGAAAGAATTGCGAGGAGAGATACCCCAGATCTCACGTGAATAAGAAAAGGCCAGGAGAGATGAGCTCCTGGCCAGAATGGCAACCTAGCAAGGCGCAAACCACTCCCTCGAGTGCCTCATTTGGGCTGCCCTGGCGTTAATAACGCCATTTACATTATAAGAACTCAATTCAGATAGTCAATGTGGACGTCTTTTCAGAAGAAATGAAACAAAATAGCAAAGAAATCGATGTCCGAGAAAGCTTCCTGGATATACTGGCGGAGTGTCTTGCTCGTGAGTTCGTACGAGAGCTAGACCATGCCAGAATAAGCGGAAAGGATGTGGAGATTCTACCTCATCATGTAGCCCGGAGAAGGAACAGTACGACTAAAACGAAGAAATGGGGAGAATGAGCGATTCAAAGGCCTATGGCACCGTTGACCTTTATCTAGCCAGTTTCCTGAAGGCTACGGGATACAAGCTGGTGGATATAGATAAATCAGGAAGGCGTATTACGTTTCTGTTTCCCGATACCAAAGAAGTTCAGAAGCTGGTCAGAGAGTTCTATAACAACGAAGCAGTAGTTAAGGTCAATGATTTTACCCATGCTTTGAAGGACTTGAAGGCCATTGTATTTAATACACCTTGAATGTAATTAATCTATCAAAACCATTAGGAGATAAAGGGATGAAAGAAGGTAAAGCGGACAAAGAAACACCACAAACGTTCGAGAACAGAAAAGAGATCCTTGAGTATTTTGAATCAGCGATAAGGGACTGGAAGAGGTTAAGCCCCAAGGAACGAGACCGAGTTCTTGACATACTGAAGTCTAGCACTCGATATTTGGCCCCAGAAGAGCTACAGCAGCTTAGGAAGAAGTTCGATCACTATGGGATCCTGAAAGAGAATAAGTTCGACGAGCTGGTCAAAAAAGATAGTCCACTGTCTCCGGGAAAAACCACGACAAAGAAATCGCCGTCTGTTATTTCCAATAGCCAGGCAGAGAGATTCGTTGAAAACCTCTCCGATGAGGTAATGGAGTTTCCCGAAGAGAAGAGAGGACTGAAGGATGGAGAGGAACTCAAGAGGCTAGCAAATTCGACAATTGACGATGTGACTGAAGTGGTGAAAAAGTGGCTTTACTTCGACGATTACACAGTGATAGAAGCGTGTTTGGCTGCGATCATAGCAAACAGATTACGGGGCGATCCCTTTTGGCTATTCGTAGTTTCTCCTTCAGGAGGATCAAAGACAGAGTTATTCAGAGCCTTAAAGGGAAAAGATACCTATGAGTTATCTGATTTGACTGATCATACTTTGATCAGCGGCATGATTACAAAGGGCAAGGACAAAGAACCGAGTTTACTCTCCCGGCTTGATGGTAAAGTTCTTGTGATGAAGGATTTCACAACTGTCCTATCTATGCGGTTTGACGAGCGGCGCAAGATTCTGGCTACAATGAGGGAGATGCATGACGGATACATCGATAAGGGTTTTGGCACTGGCAAGAGATTTCGTTGGAGAGGAAAGGTTGGATTCCTCGCAGGCGTAACTCCAGTTATAGACAAACATTATGGCGTCATGAATCTGCTGGGGCCGAGGTTTATCCAATACAGGATTGAACACCATAATCGCAATGAAGAGACACGGAGAGCGATGAAGAATACAGGCAAGGAAAGTGAGATGAGAAGGGAGCTTAATATGGTAGTCCAGAACTTCTTGAGTGAGAGGAAAAACCCCGAAGCAGTTGAGGTACCAGATGACATCGCTGAGAAAATCATTCATTTAGCAAATTACACGGCAGTCGTGCGTTCAGGAATTAGCAGGGACGGGAGAAGCCAAAACGTGGATGTTGTGCCAGAAACTGAGATCCCTACGAGGTTGGCTAAATGCTATTTGATGTTTCTAAAGAGCTTGGCACGTGTGAGAAATAAGGAAGAGGTCACGGAGCAAGATTATGACGTCTTGAAGAAAATCGCAAGTGACAGTGTCCCTTTAAAGAGAAACATTGTCATTCGTGCTTTGGTTAGCGAACGAAAAGCTCTATCTACTCAAGAGGTAGCAGACCTGATCAAACTCCCTACCACAACGACAAAGTTAGTTTTGGAGGATCTCTTTATGCTTGGATTTTTGCAAAGGGAGGGGAGAGGCGAGTTCAGATGGACTTTGTCAAAAGAGGCAAAATCAACCATTGAGAAGACGGCGATATTCTAAACAAGAGAAGTCACCAGGGAGGGGGCATCTACAAAAAGAGCTTTAAATGTAGATCCGTAATCTCTATTTAACTCTTCTGACCCTTTCTAAGGGGATTTCTCTTGTTTGAGAGTGAAGGAGAACTGCGTATTTGTAGAACGCTGATACATAAAGCGCTTCAGACCCTGGAAAATTTTTGCTCTAGAAAATTCTCTCGAACCAATAACATTTTATCAGGGGCCTGGGGGGTTTTTCTCTTAGGAGGTGCTCGCAATGAAATATGAAGAGATAGTAGACAAGGTAA
>CAYYHL010000203.1:0-3683 GCA_964471775.1 uncultured Clostridia bacterium | reverse complement strand
TCCTGGATGCTAAAGAAAAGTAGGATTGTAAAACCTACCTCTCTGGAACAATCTTCAAGAGGCAGGAGAAGAAGCACTATCTCTAGGAGAGAAGCTCAAAAAAAGAGGAAGTGAGAATCGTAGGACTGGATACTACTTCCTTCAAAGTAGCTGGAGAGAAGCTAACAGTAGCCTTCCTAACCGACTTAATTAAGAGTGAGCCTATAGAGATGGAGATAATAGAGAGTTAGGAAGGCTGGAATGTTAAAGAGGAGATTTCAAAAGCTCCTGAAAGACTTGGGAGCAGAAGTCATAGTTGCTGATGATGCGGAAGAGATGGAGAGCTTAAGGGATGCTCGACCCGGGATAAGACGCCAGATTTGCTTAGCTCACTTGAGAAAAACCCTGGCCTTACGAGCTAGAGAGCTCACGAGCCAAGCAGAGAAGATGAAAGTTGAAGCTAATAGACAAGGAAAAAGAGATTCTTGATGATTTAATCAGAGATGTAGAATCTCCAAGAGAGGTGGTTAGGAACCTACCGGACGTAGGTAGGTCCTGCTGCTATGATATCCGCAAGTGTGCAGGTTTCCATGGTGCCCTGGTGGGTGAGTTTTAAATAGATACCTTCAGCTTCCTCCTGCTTAATCTCTTTATTGTTCAGTTTGTTCTGTTTTCATGGTATCCTTCAGTGAGTCTCCTTGTAAATTAGTGCTCTTAGGAAGAAAGAACAAGCACTCTTGACCTCCACAGCTTCTTCTGCTAATTGATATATACTACAAGAACCTGGGGAGAGGTAGAATTCTCTCCTAAAACGTGAGAGAATAGGAATAATTGTTATGGACATACAGTCTCTTCTTTCAGAGACCGAAAAGAGAAATGCCTCGGACCTGCACATCATAGCTGGCGCTTCCCCAGGATTCAGGATTAATGGCGAACTTGTGTACTTACATGATGTGAAACTAACTCCCGAGATAACTAAGAACTTGGTTTATGGGCTACTGACGAATAAGTAATTTTCATTGCCCCCCCTTTCTTATCCTGATGGGGGTGCCGATCGTGACCGTAATGGTACGGCGTTTGTCTTTATGTGTGGTGTGCTGGAGTCTGCCCAAGCCAAGTTAATATCGGCTTAATATAGGTCGTGGAGAGGTGACTTGAGGAGTCTTCAGATCGAGGATGGTGGTGCTTGTGGTTTTGGTGGGAGCTTGGGCATTGAAGAGGCAATGAGGTTACAAAGATGGAACAGTGGCAACATGGACGCTCAGAGAATTGCGTCGCATTCCTTCTGGTTCGTTTTCTGCTGAGCTCAATTCAAATCTTTTTAGTATTAGAACCGGTCTGCTGGCAATCCCGATTGGATTCGGTTTGACCGGGTTGCGATGGAGCTGATTGCACCATTTTCCGCTATCCGTAACGTCGCCAACAGTCTTAACTTGGAAGTTCGCTCCATTGACGGGTGATAATGCGCCAGATCGGATCCGGTGCGGGCATTCCTGGCGGTAGGTTCTCGGCTAATTCAGGAACCTGATAAATATGGGGAACTTGTGATCCCATATCAAAATAGTTGGAGAAGAAAGTCCCGCCAATTTCATTCTGCCGTGCACTGACGATTTGGTTCTCTGCGTAGAATGCTCCTGTCATATAAAGGTGAGAATCACCCGGCTCCGCAAGGTACATATCGCCTGCAACAAGGCCAATAACATTAACCGTGGGGAACCCTCCTCCAGTATCATATGTCCCATCAGGCAGCAAATCCGCGTGAACCACAATATCTCCAACTATGTCATCGCTAGCAGTATGGGCAACGACAAGAGTCCCTCTCCCACTATATATGATCGTCTCTTTCTTTGGCTTTTGTCCTAGAACAAGTGAGTCTGCCTCCATATATACAATGCCATCCACTGTTAATATACCCTTTTCCTCGACGTCATCCCAGTCCCACGTGATACTTCCGTACCCGTTAGAAGCATCGAAATGAGCCAGATCTCCGCTAAGTTGGTTTCCGGGTATGCTACCTGCGGGTATATGCAGGGAGTTATCCTGAAGATACTCCAGATGCGTAGCATACGGGAGTCCTGTAACTGGATTAATGTAAGGAGAGAGCCCTAGCAAACTCGGGAATTCAAACGCATCACCAAGGTCGTACGGGGTCCCCGTGCCGTTATCTGAATACACATTCAACTCTCCCTGATTGCCACCGTATCCGTGGGTAACATAGACACCATCGACCGTCTCCTTAAAGGAGTTACCCATCCAGTCTTCCTCTCCTACGACAGCAGTTCCGCTCAAGCCTACCTTCCCCTGCTTCACTCGCAGCATGGCATCCAGACTCTCCACGGTTTCTCCGTTAAAAGATGTGGTTGGACACTCGGCAACTTTGGCTGCTAGTTCAAGAGGCATACCGCCTGCAAGGCCCACCTCATAGTTGTTTCTCATACCCCCGCCGCCACTCATATCAAGGGCAAGATCCTCAGATCCCATGTTGTCACCTAGAACAAGAACCGAGCCATGAATACGGGCATTTCCCTCAATGACTGCTTGTGCTGTCATACCTGTTCCGGCAAAAATAGCATTGTTCCAAGGAGAAACATTTACTATTTTCGCGTATATTTGGACAGTTCTGGGTATACCCTCAACAGTTCCCCGGGACCTTATCCACACTTCATCATCATCCACGTACTTCAATTTGACCAGGTAGGAACCATCACCTAAATCTGATTCATAGGGTGGGTCACCGTACTGAAGCACTCTCCAGCCATCCGCATCTGCTCCCCCCACACGTACCCCATTAATCTCACCAACAGTCCAGTCTCGATTGCCATTCTCGAAGTCCCCGTCTAGGTTCCCTAAGGTTCGTTCTAGGCCAGCCTCAGCGAGGTAGAAGGCCTTGTTTTTATGAACTTCCCTCATCGCCAGATCGTGCTCCAACACGGCTGCACTGAGAAACGCCAGACCGGTTATGGTAAGGGCCAGCATCAGGATGACGACCATGGGAAGGATGACTCCCTTCTCCTCGTTTACCTTACGCATCACTCTTTTGGCTCTGATTCTCATCTTTCCCCCCCGCCGTCTGTTCCTTACTTTTGTCATTATCTTCCTCCCCCGGTTTTGAGAGTACGATCTACTCTCTCTGCCGGATATACTCATTTTCTTGGTCGCTTTCCAGGCTGATGCCTCCCATCTTCTTTCCTAAACAGTTACTTGCATGACCTACGATACGACTAGAATCAATCGGTCCTGCGTTTTCCACTACAATTGTATACGTATCCAACTAAATAGTTCTGTTTCATTACCTCCTTTCGCCTCGTAGCCTACACGCTACGTAATATTAGATATATGAGGCGTCATGTCTCACTCACAATAAGCACCGGGAGCGTACTCCTGCATGAGGGTCAGTACCGCGGGGGTGTCTGTGGTAATGACATAACCAGCTCTGGTGCAAAATCAGAAGGTGAGGCTAGAGAAACCGATAGGTCCTTGACATTGCTTCGCCTTACCTTCAATACCTCGTTCTTTAGAGAAAGACCTGAGTTACCGCTGAGGATCCGAGGGAGTCTTCGTAACGCTGAAACAAAAGATGTGGCTGGAGAAAGGGGCGAGATAACGTGTTCTTCTGTCAGCTGTCAGGAATTCAAAAAGGTGTGCTAGTAGGCGGGAAGTCTTGAATGGAGTGGAGTTCACATGTGGGGACGAATCCGCTTTAT
>CAYYHL010000202.1:0-3694 GCA_964471775.1 uncultured Clostridia bacterium | reverse complement strand
TTGCAGCGTTCCTATTCATAAGATATACGGTAATTGCTTACGAGCAACTGGCAGTTCCTACCCTGGAATTGTTCCTTTATGTCCTCGGGTTTTGCTTTTTTGTGGTGTTTATGTCAGTACCGCTTCGCGGAAAACTAGAGAAGTTAATGGAAACCCTAGTCTTCAGAAAGGCTTGGGCCTCCTATGACGAGCTCGCAAGAGGGAGCCAGAAGCTTCTAACCATCTTGAATAGGGAAACTCTAGCCAAATTTTTTCTTGAAACTGTGGTCCAGGCGACCCAGGGAAACTGGGGAGCTCTCTGGCTAGTTGAGGAGAAGGACGATGGCTACCATCTGACAGGTGAGATTGGACAAAGGAAAGATGAACTCGGGTTAGACGAAGATTTCTTCTTGAACCAAAATCCATCCTTCCTTGAACTGATAAAAAGTGAAAGACGGATCTTGGTCAGAGAAGAGATTGTTCCTTTTTTCCGGAACACCAATATTGAGGATGACGTACAGGACAGATTGAGGAGGAGTGGTTTTTCTCTGGTCATTCCTCTATTCTTTCGAGACTTTCTCAAGGGGTGTCTTTTTGTAGGAGAAAAAAGATCTGGAGATTTGTTCTCTTCCCAAGAACTTCAAGCACTGACTCTTTTCAGCGATCAGGCTGCCATAGCTCTTACGAATGCCCAGTTATTTCGACAAATCCAGAGTATGAAAGAATACAACGAGCGCATAGTAAACAACGTAGATAGTGGACTCATGGTGGTCAACGCAGGAGGCCAAATCACTACTTTCAACCGCAGAATTGAGGAGATGATGGTGCTTTCCTCGAACACAGTACTGGGGAAGACCCCGAAGGCACTCCCTCCTCCCCTCGACAAGATCGTCCTCAGGTCCTGGCGGACCCAAAAACCTGTTTCTATTCCTGACCTCACATTGAAAATCGGCCGAAACGATACCTTGGCAGTTAGTCTGAATACATCCCTTATAGATGAGAACGGAAGAAGAGCTGGAATAGTCACCGTTCTTAGCGATCTCACCGAAGTGAGAAGACTGGAGGAAAAGATCAGACAGAGTGAGAAAATGGCCACCGTAGGATCCATGGTGGCCCAGTTGGCCCACCAGATCAAAAACCCTATTTCTTCCATCCAGACCTTCACGGAACTGCTTCCAGAAAAATTTGACGATAAAGAATTCAGAGAAAGCTTTTTCTCCATAGTGTCCGGAGAGATAAAGAGGATCGATGGTCTTGTCACTCGGATGCTTAACCTAGGCCGAGTTGATGCGGATCAGTATAAAGCTATCTCTATCCAAAAGGTGATTAAAGATGTGCTCCCATCCTTTGAGCTCCAGTTCAAGGAGCGGAACATAAAGATGGAGTTAACCCAAGATGGGTCTGTTCCCCTGATACGAGCTGATCCGGAGAGCTTGAAAGAGGTCTTATCCAATATTCTTATTAACTCGATTCAAGCAATGCCCACCGGAGGGAAAATAGACATTTCTACCCGGAAAAAGAAGGATAGAAATACAGGAAAAGGGCTGCTTGAGGTGAGCATAACTGATGAGGGGGGTGGAATTCCGAGAAGTCATCTAAGCAGAATCTTTGACCCTTTCTTCAGCACCAAACAGCGCGGCTCGGGGCTAGGGCTGTACATCTGCTATCAAATCATCAAAACTCATCAGGGGGAGATCAACGTGAGAAATACTGGATCCGGCGCCAACTTCACCATCTTACTGCCAATTCCTGAAAACGAAACTTCTTTTGTTGATGAAAAGAGGACAGTTCATGGTTAATGTGCTCTTTATTACCCACCAGGAGAAGAGAAAAAAATTCTTAAGTCATGTGTTGGGGCCCGAGTACTTTATTCTCACATGTGACAGTGAGAAGAAAATTGACAACCTTGTTCGCCTGGTGGACCTTGCAATTGTTGATTTCTCATTTCTCGAATGGGAAGGTCTAAATGTTGTGGATAGAGTGAAGCAGTGCGATGATTCAACCGTTATTCTTGGTGTGGGGAGGCAGGTGGAGAAAGAGATAATTGAGGCGGCACGCAAAAGAGGACTCGCCGAGTATATAGATGTGGACAGAAACATTAATTCCCTTGCCTCAGTGGTGAGAGAAAAGATGGAAAAGAAAATGTTGATTACCCGAATGGAAGAAGAGAAGCTCTCCAGGGTCCCATCTCATTCCTTTCTCTCTCCAGACAAAGAGCCAACCCTTTCTCCGGAAGAGTGTAGATTTCTGGGGGAAATGTCACGCTTGTTGGTCCATGGGTACAATCTAGATGAACTAATGGAGTTCTTCCTGAGTATCTTGAACAAAATGTTCGGCATGTCACGGCTTTGCATTATCTTGAAAGACAGGGTGAGAAAGACTTATGGCATAAGGGCGTGTCTCGGCATGACGCAGGATGTGAAAGAGTGTGTCGAGCTCCATCCTGAGCGGGGACTCGTGAAGTTCCTTGCCAGAGAGGGAACAGCAGTGACTAAGGAACGTCTCGTACAGGCTGATTTTAAGGTTGCCTCCGAGATAAGACAGGACATGAAACTTATTCAGTCCAATGTTGCAGTTCCACTTTCTCCCCAGGGTGAGCTGATAGGGATCCTGGGTCTTGGACCGAAGATCACCGGGGACAAGATGTCTCGAAGGGAACTCAGGCAGGTTTTTCTATTTTGCAATCAGGTTGGACTTGCTGTACAGAATCTTTTGTTTTACGAGGAGATGTGTTGCCAGAAAAGGTACATTGAGAACTTGCTCAAAGATGCCACAAGTGGTGTAGTAAGTATAGATGCCGAACAGAAGATCACAACCTGCAATCCCCGGGCTCAGGAAGTGCTAAATCTTGGTGAACATCCGAGTTTGATAGGTAAGGACATAAGAAGACTCCCCTCACCCTTGGGTGACATCTTGTTCCAAACTCTTACCCGGGGAATCGTTTATGGAAGAAAAGAAATCTATGTTCCTGCTATCAAACGCTGGCTGGGCATAAACACCAGTCAGGTGAAGAATGCTGAGGGGGAGGTTTCAGGTAGTATGATGATATTTGCGGATCTTACTCCCATTAGACATCTACAGGCAGAGAAGGAAAAGATGCAAAAGAGGGATTTTCTTGCTCAGGTAGCTGTCCATCTTTCTCATGAATTGAGGAATAGCCTGGTTCCCATTAAGTCTCTGGTGGAGCTTGTGCCGTCAAAACACGCAGACGAAGAGTTTCAAAAGAAGCTGTTTTCTGGAGTGACAAAAGAAATCGAACGGATAGATAACCTTATTGAACGCCTGGTGTTTTTCAGTCAACCTATCCATCTGGACAAACTCGCTGAATCATTAACCAGTTTAATTGCCGAGGCTGTAGAGAAAACCAAGAAGGAGAGATTAAGGGATGAGAAGGTTGAGCTCAATGTGAGCTGCAAGGAAGAGGAGTTGCAGGTTTACGTGGACAAAGAAGCTATAATTGAAGCTCTTGGTTATATTATACGTAATAGTATCGAGGCCCGACCAGAAGAAGAAACAAGAATAGATATCAGCTATGAGAGCACAGATAAGCTGCCTGAAGCTCTTTTGTTCGGGAACCAGAAGAAAACGGTCTCCGGAGAGCCTACAGAGTATGTAAGAATAGAAATTAGGGATAACGGTCCGGGTTTGCCAGGGGAAAATGCGGATCATAGCAAGATATTTGATCCTTTTTTCACCACCAAAAACAGAGGAATAG
>CAYYHL010000201.1:0-3696 GCA_964471775.1 uncultured Clostridia bacterium | reverse complement strand
ACCGGAATTACAGCACAAAGAGGCCCCAAAATCTACATGAGCTGGTTATTTGACGCAACAGCATGTAAGCTGCGTAACATCTATTTGTCGTTTTTCCGCCATTGCCACTTGACAAATGTCTCTTATTTACTAGAATAAAATGGTACGATGACATAAATGCACATGGCTGCTAGAAAAGTGGATCTTTGACAGTTGTCCAAGAGCTAAGAAACATATTATCGACAAAGGCAAACTATTCCAAAGAATAGGGCGCAAAACCACAGGCCTCCTGAGAGGTAGCTGGGTTGCCGAAGTTACGTTCCGAGTCATATTAGCCCATTCTTTCGAAGGAAAGAATGGGCTTTTCTTGTTCAAGGATCTTGCGAATTACCAGAATAGTTAGAAAGGACACGAGATGAGATAAGAAATTGATGTATTAACGTCTACCTCACCTCAGTTACGAGACAAAAGTGAAGCCCCGAACGACCCAGACAAATAGACACCTGCATCAACCACACCAAAGCCGCAGCTATCGGCTTGTTGCTTACACTCTTACTCCTTCCAGGTGCAGTCGCAGAAGCTTTCCAGTAGACCATTTCACACCTCAAAATCCAAACCACATTTAGCCCAAATTCTCAATGTAGTTTTGACCGACACCCAAGAGAGGGAGTCAGAAAGGAGTTTTAGAACGTCCTATTGAGAAAAGAAAGGCTGGGGAATCGAGTCCCAGTTACGGGAGGATACGTCTGAATACATCAAGGGGACGGGTCGGTTGGAAGGAATCAAGAGAAGCCGGTCCTTCACTGGGAAATATTTCCTCGCCGGCGGGGTCTCTCACTCAGGTAACACCTGGTGCTATACCCTGCCTTTTGGGTAATGTTCATCAGAGTGGGGCAGTCCTGAGTTTCTGTCATGCGCTGAGTAATATGATCCGCCAAAACGGGGTTGCAGACCCACCATATTCCTTCAAATCGTCTTTGGTTCCTTCGGCAACGCGGGCTACGTTAGCCCAAATTGCTAATTTATAATTGTGAAGAGGGGTAGAGGGTTCTGGATAGGCACAAGCAAAAAAGAAAGGGGGTAAAAGATGGCAGAAAAAGAAATGAGACTTAGCGAGTGGGTTGACAAGCATGCGACGGAAGAGGCCACGGTTACTTTTCGTGACATTAGCCCTCCAGAGACACCGCCCTATCTCGTGGATGGCACAGAATTGTTTGATGTAACTCAAGAGCCGGAATCCCGCGAAGAAATCGACCGTGCTTTTGGAGGTAGACCTAACGTTCCAGCAGCAGATGTTATAGCGGCAATCCGCAGGGATATTGGAACAACAGGTTATGCCCTTCACATTTCGGACAGAAGTTACACCGGGTATTCCATCTGGGAGGTCCGCAGGTTCATTAGGTACCACGATAATACCGATCACATGCGGTATATCTCTGAGGTGTTTGACTGCGATGACTTTGCGCAGGTTCTGCAGGGCAGTGTGAACCGTGTCTTAAGAGGAATCCCATTCGGTACCATTTGGTACTACGGAACCAACAGTACAAGATGGGGTCATGCCGTCAATATCGGTTACTGCCATGTACAAAGGAGAATCTACCTGGTTGAGCCACAAAACGACGTGTTTTACCGTTTCAATAAACCGGTGTGGCGAGCAGGGATGATAATTATCTAGGGGCTAAATAGCCTAGTCCCAGGGCGACCTTCTACTCCTCAAAATAATGCGCAATTTCGGCTAACGTTTGACAAGACGCGTCAACACTTTCTTGGGAATTAAATCTCAGCCACAGGATACATTTCCCCGTTTTGCCAAATGGCACTATTGATCGGGCCATGAAAGAGAGAATAGCGTTCTTCTAAAAATAAAAAGGAGACTTAGCCATGAAGAGAAAGTTATCACCATTCGTAGCCGTTTTTCTGTTATTGATGGCGTCGAGTGCTCTTGCGGAATTAAGCCAGGCTGACATTGGGGAAATCAGAAAGCTCGTAGGAGAAGAAACCAAGACCACTACTGAAGCCACGGGAGACACCGAAAAAGAGATAGAAACTCCCAGGGAACAGAGAGAAATTATTGCGGAGAAATTGGGGATATTGAAAACAAGTCCTCACTTAACCACTGCAGAAAGAAAAGCTTTGATAGCAACTATTCTAAAAGAGACAGGCTTTTCTGAGGCTTTGATAAAGGACTCCCTAGGAATAACAGCGACTTCTGAGGCCATGAAGTGGTACTGGATCGCGTTGTTTGTCGGTTTCTTATCGGCTGTGATCGGCTCTATCCTCTATATGGGATACAAGAACTTGGAGAGATCGGTCCCTATACAAAATATTGCCGAGCTACCCTGGGCACTACCCAAAGGCAGTATCCGAGCAACTCTTACCCTAATAGTTACTGTGGGTATTGTTGTACTCATTCTAGGTAAGGTGCCGGTGCCAGAACTGCTTAAGGATGCTTTCTTAGTGATAATTGCCTTCTATTTTGGATCCAGGAAGCTGACTACCGAGACAGAGGTCAAGGAAAGACCCTCTGTAGATGCCGCCAAATCGACCTTAGCCATCAGTGACCCTGCTATTCCAGCTGATGAGACTACAACTTCAACCATAACAGTTACGCCCAAAGATGACAAAGGTAATAATCTAGGATCGGGTCATAATGTCTCAATCAAAACCACACTCGGCGAGCTACAAGGAAACGTGCAAGATAGGGGAGACGGGACTTACGTACAAGACATACGATCACCAAAACCTGGAAAGGCAACTATCATCGCAAAGGTAAACGGAATTGAGCTTCAAGCTAAAGGAGAAATAGATTTCACTTCGTCTGTAGACGCCGCCAAATCGACCTTAGCCATCAGTGACCCTGCTATTCCAGCTGATGAGACTACAACTTCAACCATAACAGTTACGCCCAAAGATGACAAAGGTAATAATCTAGGATCGGGTCATAATGTCTCAATCAAAACCACACTCGGCGAGCTACAAGGAAACGTGCAAGATAGGGGAGACGGGACTTACGTACAAGACATACGATCACCAAAACCTGGAAAGGCAACTATCATCGCAAAGGTAAACGGAATTGAGCTTCAAGCTAAAGGAGAAATAGATTTCACTTCGATTGAGTGATGAGAGCAGAAGAAGTCCGATATCAATAGAGCTATTTCTACGTTGCCAGCTGTTAGAACCCTTGACGGCTGTGAGAGGAGATGTGTGAGAAACTTGATACAGTTTTTGGTCTTTTATGTGAAAGATCCCTTTCAGTTCTGGCTATATTGTGAGCTTTCGATCTGGCAATTTGTTCTGGATCAGGTTTGCCATTTCCATTGTCGGTATTGCACTGTGCGTTGTTGTCTTCCTTTACTCTTTCTCTTCCTTTGGGGCTTTTCCTTATTTTCTCGTTGACGGTGATACGTCTCCTGCGTGGCATTGATGCGGGACTAGAGAGCCTCGCACTTCGCTAGCCCATCCGTAGGTACTCATTTCTCGTGTAGTAACTTTTCCAGGTTTCTGCCGCATTCTTCACGATTCTCTATAACTTCATGAAACGAACACAAGATGAGGCTGGAGAGGAAAAAGATGCAGGGAAAAGATTTCATCATGGGAACTCTTAAGTCAGGGGGTTATTTGAGAACAGATTCTAGGCAAGTTTTACTAACTATCATCCCCGTGCAGGCAGCCCAGAGTCCTGAATCAGCGGCCCTAAAGATTGCCCCAGAAGATGTC